>CAYFYO010000020.1:30980-49860 GCA_964347335.1 uncultured Thermodesulfobacteriota bacterium | reverse complement strand
ATTCTGTGTGGGGCAATTGGAAGAAGCTGCAACCTCGTTTGAAAGAGCGCGCAAAAGGAATCCAGGATTGGCGGCGTGGCCCCTGACGGCCACATACGCGCACCTGGGCCGGGAGCAAGAGGCTAAAGGTGTGCTCGCGGAATACATGAAAATGAGGAGGGTGTCGAAGCCGCCCACCGTGAAAGAGGTTTTGAAGTATTTTCCGTTCAAGGACCCGAAAGATACGGATCGTTTTGCCGAAGGTCTCCGCAAGGCGGGACTTGAGTGAGGGGGCAGACAAGCCATTATCCACTAAGTAGTTTTGAGGATTGTCCCAAAAGCAATGATCCTTACTGAAATACGCAGTTCCATAAGATTCGGATCCACGTAATATTTCAATCGCAAATCTGCACTCACTCTGGTGTGCCCGAAAACCACCACGGCGAGTCAACGACTGCTGGCCTGAGATCACTCTGCGAAATCGGACTCGTTATTTCTGGTGGAGGCGAGTTCCAGGAAGAAATCCCTAAGCCGATGTTCTCCGCATGGAGTTCCCGTCATGTCCATCATCGAGACGACCTGCAAGGCCCGGAGAAGTGCCGCTGCATTGGCATTGAAGGGACTGAGGAGAAAGCTCGCCACGCCCAACAACCAGGGTGGGATAGAGCGAATCTTGGGCGGACGTCCCAGCGCCTCGAAGGCGAGTTCTCCGATTTGTCGCGTCGTAAGGACATCGGGGCCGCCGATCCCCATCGCTTGATTGTGGGCCTGGGGGTCGCCAATGCACCGGACGACTTGTTCGGCCACATCAGCACCATGGATCGGATTGATGCGAGCTGTCCCATCCCCAATCACATAAAATACACCCCGGCGAGCCATCTCGAATAACGCTTCCATGTCGTTGAAGACCCCTGTCGGCCGCAGGACCGTCCATGTGAGGCCCGATGCCATCAAGGCGTCGACCACCCGTTCTCTGGCTTCAGCTGCAGCCACTTTCGTACGTATTCGATCCGCGTTGAGGACTGAAACGAAAATGAAATGTCGAACCGCTGCGGCGCGAGCCCGTGAAAGTACATTCATATTGGCCTGGTAGTCGACCTCCCAGAAAGATGGACGTGGAGCAAAGGAACGGATGCCGATGGAAGAGAAGACGATTTCAGTGCCATCACAGAGGCCCTCGAGGCTTTCAGCTTGCGTTGCCTCGGCAACGAAAACCTCGTCGCAGAGTTCCCGGACCTCTCGGAGTCTGGCCGGGTCGCGCGCCAGGGCACGTACCCTAAACCCATTGTTGTGAAGTGCAGCCACGACATGGCGGCCGAGGTAGCCGGTAGCTCCAGCCACGAGCGCTGTGCTCCTTGTCGGGTTTTCTCTATTCATCGTGCCACCCCGCATCAAAACTCACGTTTCCCTGCGATGCGCAGATTCTCGCGCCTCCTTCCCTTCGACTCTGCTCAGGGCAAGCTGCGGGGATCGCTCGAGCTCTCAGAGGTCGCAGTTCAAAAAAGCTCATGCATCAGGGTTTTGATGTGGTTTTCTGCTGGGAAAAACTGAGCCGAGTTGATCTCCTCTCGATGGGCCGCTCACCAATCCAGAGGAGGTTTTCTCTGGGACTCTGCACGTTCTGTGAGAGATCGGAGCTTTTTGATGAGGAACTGATACCTTTCCTTTACCAGGTATCGTATTTATCCCTCAACCCTAGGGCTCCTGAATGAACTCGAGGTGGGCAAATTGGAGCGAAAGCGTCTTGGCTCCCACAGATCGGAAGTAGACGATGATCCGCTGCTTCTCCTTTTTCCCCTCGCAATACTGGATAATGCCCTCCCCAAATTTCGGATGCCTGACGCGCTGCCCCACCCGGATGGGAGGCATCTCGTCAATCTCATCGAGGGTGGTTTCGTAGGTTGTCTCGTCAGCGTAGAGGGGGGATTCATCGGCAAAATGGCTGCGACCGAGGTCGGGTGAGACCTCGTTGACAACCAATTCCTCAGGAATTTCATCGAGAAAGCGAGAGGGGATGCAGACTCTCTGCGAGCCAAAGATGGATCGGTGTGTGGTATGTGTAAGATAGAGTTGCCTCTTGGCCCGGGTCATCCCCACATAACAGAGGCGCCTCTCCTCTTCCATCTCCTCATGGTCCTCGCCCCTTCTATGGTGGGGGAAGAGCCCCTCTTCGAATCCCGTCAGGAAAACAAGGGGAAATTCCAGCCCCTTGGCGCAATGGAGCGTCATGAGGGACACGCGATTCCATCGATCATGGTAGTTGTCCACGTCGCTGACCAGGGCAACCCGATCGAGAAATCCCTCCAAGTTCTTGTCCTCAAGAGGGGGAGTCTCCTGGTATTCGGTGATCACCGTGATCAATTCCTCGACATTCTCAATGCGAGAAGATGCCTCCTCGGTACCCTCTGCTCGCAAATGGGCAAGGTAGCCGGTTTTTTCGAGAACCTCAAGAGTGAGATCGCGGACGGTCAACGAGGAATCTCGGAAGTCTTCTATCATCTGAAGAAAGGCCCCGAGTCTCCCCGCCATAGCCCCTGTAAGCTCCCCTTCCTGGACGAGGACTTTGAGGCCTTCGTATAGGGAAAGATTCCGCTCCATGCTCAATTTTTCCAACTGCTCGAGTGTCCGGTTCCCAATACCCCGGGCCGGCGTGTTAATGATCCTTTTGAGACTGACTGAGTCCGATGGGTTTGCAATGATGCGAAGATAGGCCAGCACATCCTTGATTTCCTTTCTCTCATAGAATCGAAGCGCTCCCACGATCATGTAGGGAATGTCTCTTTTGATCAATTCCTCTTCAAGGGCCCTCGACTGAGCGTTGGTCCGGTACAGGACTGCAAAATCTCGGTAAGTTCCGGATATCTTCTCTACAATATGGCCTGCCACATAGCGAGCCTCGTCCAGCTCGTCCTCAGCATGATAGATGACAATCGGTTGCCCCGAAGGATTCTCAGTCCACAGTGTCTTCTCCTTTCGGCTGGCGTTGTGACTCACCACGGTGCTCGCCGCTTCGAGAATCGTCTTTGTCGACCGGTAGTTCTGTTCCAATTTGACGACTTTGGATCCAGGAAAGTCCTCCTCAAAGTTCAAGATATTGCCAATATCCGCACCGCGCCATCGGTAGATTGATTGGTCGTCGTCTCCGACAACACAGATATTCCGATGTTTTTCAACCAGTAGCTTGATCAATTCGTATTGAATCGCGTTGGTATCCTGGAACTCGTCGACCAAAACGTACTGGAGCAGCCGTTGATAGGTTCTCAGGATCTTTGGAAAACGGCGGAATAGCAAAATGGTGAGGCGGAGGAGATCTCCAAAGTCTAGAGCGTTATTCCTTCTCAGTGTCTCCTGATATTGCATATACACTGAGGCCACGCGCTTCTGAAATACATCGAATGGTTGTGCGACATAATCGTCCTCAGAGATACCATCGTGTTTCGCTCGGTTGATCTCTGCTCGAATGCGATTCGAATGGAAAACCCGTGGGTCGATCTCAAGGTCTTTCATAATGTCTTTGATGAGCCGTTGTTGGTCCTGTTCGTCGTAAATTGCGAAACGGTTTTGATATCCGAGCAGGTGAATGTGCTGCCGGAGAATGCGAACGCCCGCTGCGTGGAAAGTGCTGATCCAGACTCCCTCACCTCTTCTGCCGAGGAGGTTGACCACCCTTTGCCTCATCTCATCGGCGGCTTTGTTCGTGAAGGTCACTGCAATGATGTTCCACGGAGGAATCTTCTTTTTGTGAATAAGGTAGGCCACCCGGTAGGTCAGAACGCGGGTCTTGCCGCTTCCGGCACCAGCGAAAATCAGAAGCGGTCCTTCGGTCTGAACAACTGCCTCCTGTTGGACAGGGTTGAGAGACCCTAAGATGTTCATCCCCAGTTGTCCGCCCTTCTGGAACGTGCCACTTCTCGTGTATGATTTACCACATATCGATGGGCCTTTTGAAGACCCGGGATGCGAACAGCGGTGACCATGAAAAGGGTGAGTCAAGTTTCAGCAGGAGATACCGGGATAATGAGTGTCCTCTCAATAATTCTGCTTCTCCAACTTGTTTTGAGACACCCGTATGATGACTGGAAATTGAGCATGCAGGCGGAATTCTCTTCGATTGGTTATTTCTTTTCGATTCCCCTTTCGATGATGGCATTGTTATACGCGGCGATCACATCAGTCCGCTTCAGCATTCCGATAACCTTTTTCGGATTCTTCGTATCGACGACGGGAAGCTGATCGATATCCTTGCTCCCGAACTTGGCCATGGCGTCGTAAAGGTTTTGATCGGAGGTCAGGGTGATTACGGCCTCAGTCATGATGTCTTTGGCAATCACCAAATTCATCAATCCCTCCTCCAGCAGAACGGGTCGGATGTCTCTCAGGGACAGGATGCCGACCAGTTCCTCTTTGCTATTCAGCACTGGGAAATACGAAGAAGTGCCCTCCTTGATGAGATGAAGCAAACTGTTGAGGCCGAGGTTTTCCGAAATCGGCACCACATTCCTGATCATGAAATCCTTCACCAGCATGGATTTGAGGATACTGATCTCTTTGCCAGCTCTGACATCGATTCCCCTTCGGATCAGTTTCATGGTGTAGATCGATTCTCTCTTGAGCTGACTCGTCGTAACCGTGCTGATGATGCAGGTCAACATGAGGGGAAGGATGATCCGATAGTCATCGGTCAATTCAAACAGGATCAGTATGGCGGTAATGGGAGCGTGAGTTGCACCTGCCACGATGGCACCCATACCGACCAGGCTGTAAGCTCCTGAAGAAGCGGTCACTGAGGGAAGCAGATAGTGGACAACATGGCCATAGATTCCCCCCATCATGGCTCCGATAAACAGAGACGGAGCGAAGATACCTCCGGAACCCCCAGAACCGATCGTGAGAGAGGTCGCAGTGATCTTGGCAAATACAAGGGCAAAAAGGAGAAACCACGACATCTTTCCCAACAAGGCCAAGGTGATGGCTTCGTAACCCACCCCCAAAATATGGGGGAAGATAAGCGCGATGATTCCGATCGTCAAGCCTCCAAGCGCCGGTTTCAGGTATTCCGGAAACTTCAAGTCGTCCCAAAGATCCTCAGCCTTGTAAAGAGATTTGATAAAGAGCAGTGCAACGAGGCCGGCCAAAACACCCATGATGAGATAGGTCGGAATCTCCCATATGCTGACGAGGTTGTACTTGGGGACATCGAAAGCGGGGAAGTTCCCAAGGTAGGCTCTGGAGATGACGGTCGCCATCACGGAGGAGAGAACAATGGGCCCGAAAGTTCCAATCGTGAATTCACCAAGGATGACCTCTAGAGCGAAGATAGCCCCTGCAATCGGTGCGTTGAAGGTGGCAGCAATTCCAGCGGCGGCGCCACATCCAACCAAGTTCCGCATCCGATTGCCAGAAACTCTCAGGATTTGACCGAGCGTCGAACCGATCGCCGACCCGATCTGGACAATCGGCCCTTCTCTTCCGACAGACCCTCCAGAGGCGATGGAGATAGCCGAGGCGAGGGATTTGACAATCACCACCCGTTTCCGAATTAAGCCACTTCGCATGGTGACTGCCTCCATGACTTCGGGGACGCCGTGACCTTTCGCCTCCCGGGCGAAAAAAAAGATCAATGGTCCGACGATGGCCCCACCAATAACCGGGATGAAGATCCTCCAGTACCAGGAGATCGAACGCACCGTATCAAGCAGACTCGGGCCGGGTCCATAGGAGAGACTCTGAAAAGTCTGGATCAACAGACGAAATCCGACGGCTCCGAAACCACCCAAAATTCCAATAAAGATCGCCAAAACAATGGTGACCGTATATTCGCTCTCCCGAAAGGAGTTGATGGCTCTTGGCACGGCCGTCAAAATCCGCGTTCGATTCGATATCATCTTCTTTACCTTTCAGTACCCCCTTCGACCGGGCATTCCCGTATTTTTCAGGTGTCAGCCCTCTCCGTATGAACGGAGAGCCCCGCGAGCGGCCTTCGCATGCTTCTGCTTGGCGAGTCCCCTAAGATAAGGAAAATCATACTCTCCTTCCAAGAGACTCGAGTTCATTCTACGGTGACGCTTTTTGCTAGATTTCTGGGCTGGTCGACGTCGTTGCCCTTGAAATCGGCCGCGTAATAGGCCAGAAGTTGAAGAGGAATGGTGAAAAGAATTGGACTGAGAATCGGTATTGTATCTGGAATCGGGATCATTTCATCGGCTTTTTGGCGAATTTCTGGATCGTTGGTTGAGGCAAGGGCGATGACAATCCCGTCGCGGGCTCGAACTTCCTCGATGTTGCCCATGACCTTGTCTCGAATATCGTCATTCCCGACCACAACCACAACAGGCATCTCCTCGTCTATGAGTGCGATGGGGCCGTGTTTCATTTCACCAGCCGGATAACCCTCCGCGTGGATATACGATATCTCTTTCAGTTTTAGCGCTCCCTCCAGGGCGATGGGATAATTGATCCCCCGCCCCAGATACAAGAAGTTCCTGGCCGAAGCGTACTTTCTCGCCAGTTTTTGATATTTGGGTGCGTCCCTGAGAAGATCCTTCGCCAGTCCGGGGAGGCGAATCAGTTCGGAGAGGAGCTTCTGAACGGTACGGGAATCCAGTCGGCCCTTTCCCGTGGCTAGGTAAAGGGCAAGGAGATAGAGGGCCACAAGTTGGGTAATGAAGGCCTTGGTCGAAGCGACACCGATTTCCGGTCCCGCGTGGGTATAGATGACATGGTGTGATTCTCTCGCAATACTGCTCTCCAGGACGTTGCAAATCGCAAGGCTCAGCGCGCCCTTACTTTTACCCTCCCGCAGAGCGGCCCGGGTGTCAGCCGTTTCTCCGGATTGGGAGATGACGATCAGCAGGGTTCCTCCTTCAATCAATGGGTCGCGGTATCTGAATTCTGAGGCAATATCGACGTCAACCGGAATGCGGGCCAATCGCTCGATCATAAATCTTCCGACCATAGCGGCATGGAGAGACGTTCCACAGGCCACGATGACGACTCTGCGGAGCGCTTCGATCTCCTTTTTTTTGAGCGTGAAATCATCGAAAGAAATTTTACCCTTCTCCTGAGAAACTCGTCCCCGGATCGTGTTGATGATCGCCTCCGGTTGCTCGAAGATCTCCTTGAGCATGAAATGCTTGTAGCCCCCTTTTTCGGCCATGAGGGGGCTCCAGTCCACATGCCGGGGCTCTGGTTTGATGGTATCGCCGCTGAGATCCCGGACCGTGACCTGATTGTCCGACAGAACGACCATCTGGCCGTCATCGAGAAAGATGAAGTCACGGGTGTAATTCAGGACAGCGGGGGTATCGGAGGCAATGAATAGTTCTCCCTCGCCTAGGCCGACAATCAGGGGGCTTTCGTTGCGAGCGGCGATGAGTTTTTTCTTTTCTCCTTCAAACATAATTCCCAGCGCGTAAGAACCCTTGAGCTCATGCAGGGCCCTTCGGACAGCCTCCTCAAAAGGGAATCCTTGCTCAATCAGGTCGTTGATGAGATGGGAGATGACCTCTGTATCGGTCTCGGAACTGAAGACGTGCCCCTTCTTTGCAAGGGAGTTTTTCAGGGTCAGGTAGTTTTCGATGATGCCATTGTGAACGACAGCCACTCTGCCCGTCTTGTGGGGATGCGCATTCGTGTCTGAAGGTTTGCCGTGGGTGGCCCAGCGGGTGTGGCCGATTCCTGTGGATCCATTGAAGGATTCCTTTGAAATCATCTCTTGGAGGACCGCGAGTTTTCCCTCGGTCCTTCGGATCTCGATTTTATCGTTGTGAAATACAGCGATTCCGGCAGAGTCGTACCCGCGATATTCCAGCCTCTTGAGGCCCTCTGTGAGAACCCCTGCCGTGTCTCTCTTCCCTATGTAACCAATGATCCCGCACATATTAATTCCAAAGTAAACGAAATCAGGGGTAGATTCCCTTTGGGTACTATCGGTCAAGTTTCATCGGGGCTTGAGGCCCAGGTGTGGCTTCCCTCATCTTGAGAGATTATGGCTTTTTTCGCCCTTTTCCTCTCCATTGGTCGATGTTCTTTTGTTTTGTCCGGCTAACGGCAAGGGACTTATCCGGTACATCTCTGGTGATAGTGGATCCCGCACCGATAATGGCATCATCGCCAATTTTCAGAGGGGCGACGAGCTCGGTGTTACTTCCGACAAATACCCCATTTCCAACTATGGTGGGATGCTTCTCGAAGCCGTCATAATTACAGAATATCGTTCCAGCGCCCACGTTGACCTTCTCTCCCAGCGTCGCGTCTCCAATGTAAGCCAGATGATTGGCTTTTGATCCCTTGCCGATCAGGGATTTCTTGACCTCTACGAAATTCCCAATCCGAGCGTCCTCCGAAACTTGGCTCTTGGGCCGGAGCCGTGAAAAGGGCCCGACAACGGCGCTCCGTGCGATTCGGCTATCTTCGATGACCGAGAAAGGCCTGACCGTGACCCTATCGTCGATTTGGGAATCCGTGATCAAACAGTTCGGACCAATGATACAGTGTTTGCCAATGCTGGTCTTCCCCTGGATCATACAATTGCCGTGAATCACGGTGTCCCTGCCGATGGTCACATCAGCCTCAATGTAAGTTGTCCGAGGGTCGGTGATCGTCACCCCGTCGAGCATCCATCCGTAGAGATGTCTCTCGCGGACGATCATACTGGCGCGAGCTAAATCGATCCGTGTGTTGATGCCCAAGAATTGGTCTGAGTCGGCTACCTGGAAGGCCAGTATGCTCCGCTTTTCCTGGCGCCCGATTTCAACAACATCAGTCAGGTAATACTCACCCTGGCGGTTGTTCGTTCGTACCCTCTTCAACGCGGCAAAGAGGAATGAGGCCTCGGCACAATAGAGACCCGTGTTGACCTCATCGATTCGTCTCTCTTCGGGAGAGGCATCTTCTTCCTCTACGATTCTCTCGATATGTTCCCCCTGCCCACGGATCACCCGACCGTATCCCTTGGGATCGGGAAGTCGAGTGGTCACAACGGTGAGCGAGGCACGCCTACGTCGATGAAAGGTGGCGAGTTCTCTGAGGGTCTCGGGTCGAACCAAGGGAACGTCGCCGCACAAAATCAGGATGGTTCCGTTGTAGCCCTGAAAAGTCCTCTCAGTGCAGAGGACTGCGTGTCCGCTTCCGAGTTGAGGATCCTGCGAGACAAAGGTGAGCCGGCTGTCCGGAAAGACCTTCCGAACCCGTTCTGCCTGATGACCGACGACAACGACAGTTTTTTCGGTCTTAAGCCCCTCGAAAGATGCTTCAATCGGGTAGCTCAGCATGGACTTTCCCATGATTGGATGAAGCACCTTCACAAGGCTCGATTTCATCCGAGTTCCCTTGCCTCCAGCAAGAATGACTGTCGCGACTCCCGCCATGGTTCACGCCACACAATTGATTTCCCGGATTTGGGCGCCATTATACTACGGCCTATCGGGCAGTTCAAGGCATGTTGTCTAGGGAAGCCCTGAACCAAAAGTCGGTGTCCGTGGTTCGTTGCATAAAGACCAAGATTTGCGCATCCACGGCTATTCGAGTAACGGGCCCAGGGAATCTGATTTCCAATCGAATGACGTGAAATGATCGTTACAACTGACCACTGACAACCGACGACTGACAGCACCAGGAAAAGCTTTTGAGTAGCGAAGAGCGCTCCCTTTTTGCTTTCATCAGACAGAAGTTGAGAAAAGGAATTTGGGCAATAGTCCGTCCCCATCTGTTCGGCCAACAGAGGATATGGGGTCACCGCGTGAGCTTGGGAGCGAAGGGAAATGCCGGTCCAATCAAAGGATTCAAAATTGTCGTGAAACATCAGAAGGCTACAAACTTCTTACTTTCAAAACTCAGGAAACTCCACATTCGGGAGACTGAAAAGATTTGACATTTGGATTTTGACAATTGATATTCAATGAAGTCTAGCAAAAGGATCTGATCACCATTGGACTGAAATCTGATTTGAGAGGTACGCCTTGGAGTCTCGGTATGAAACATCTGAACATCTCTTTTCCCTCTCGCAAGCCCTTCGACGTGGTGGGGTTTGGACTCAACTCAGTCGATCTGATTACTGTTCTGCCGAGTTTCCCGTCTCTGAATAGCAAAATGGAGATGGTTGGCTTCTCCCAACATGGGGGAGGGCAGGTGGCCACAGCCATGGTCGCTTGCTCCCGTTTGGGTCTCAAGGCACGGTATGTCGGAAAGGTCGGTGACGATCTCTGGGGAGACTTCGCCTTGGAAAGCATCCGGAAGGAACGGGTGGATGTGTCAGCGGTTACCGTTGAGCCAGGAGCCAAGAACCAATTTGCAATCATTCTGGTTGATCAAGGGACCGGGGAAAGGACAATTCTGTGGCAAAGAGATGAACGACTCCTTTACAAAAAGGGGGAACTCTCTCGGACAGCCGTGTGTCAGGGCAAAGTCCTTCATGTGGATGGCCATGATCTCGAGGCGACGCTCACTGCGGTTCTTTGGGCCCGAGAGGAGGGAATCGTGACGGTCATGGATGCAGACAGAATCGATGACAGAACGGGAGAGTTAATCCGGCATATTGATTTCCTGATCACCTCTTCGACCTTTCCGACGAGATTCACGGGCATTGCGGATCTGGGGAAGGCCTTAAGGGCTTTGCAGCGGTTTTGCGGAGGTTTTGTGGGGTCCACATTGGGAGCTGATGGCGCAGTGGCTCTTGTCGATGGATCCCCTGTCTACTACAGGGCTATTGAGGTGAACGCTGTTGATACAACTGGAGCAGGCGATGTGTTTCACGGCGCCTTCATCTATGGTCTCATTCGCGGCTGGCAGGTGGACCAGATATTTACTTTTGCGAACACGGTTGCCGGTCTCAAATGCGCTCGGTTGGGAGGTCGAGCTGTACCGAACCTCAAAGAGGTAAAACCGTATCTCTCTGATATAACGATCGGATAGAGAGACCCCTTCGCACCGAAATCTCCCAGTGAGGTGCGGGTCTGACTGGAATCGAGAATCAATTGATTTTGCAACATTATCGGATTCTCGTCTCTTTTCGTCTTTTGATATCGTTCGCGTCAAAATCTTGACTTTTATCTGCGAAACGGAGCGATGCGAAACGGGTGAGGGTCCTTCTAGGGAAAAACCGAGAGGGGATTTCGGTATCTGGATGATCCGGGAATGCTTGTCGTTTCAGTCGCTTGGGTAACTGCATGCTGAATCTCTGAGGAAACTCTCTGTGATCTATCGCCTTGAGGGATCGAGGATTCGGGAGCGCCTTTTCGTGAAATGACTCAACCGGAATGTGGAACTTGGCATTCTCATTGCAAGTAGGACTGGGCATACGTGCTGTAAGGAGGTCATCATGGCGGAGATTATGACGGTTAAGGAGTTGGCAAAGTATCTCAAAATGAAGGAGGTGACGATCTATCGATGCGCTCAGGAGGGGAGGCTTCCCGGAATCAAGATCAGAGGGCAGTGGCGATTCGATAAGAATAGAATTGATCAGATGATAACCCAGAGCGACTCTCAGCGCATCTGATTGCCGCCAATCCTATACATACCAGAATTCTGTCTTCATAAGATAAACAAGAAATTCCCGGAGTCTATACGTCTCCGGGAATTTGTCTATGATGAGGAGAGACCCCCACTTGTTTTTCCTAAGGCAACCTCGATAACTCCTTCTCACCGAGTAGAAAAAAGACTATAATCGACTCAACCCGGGGATTCCGAAATCCTAAGTGGAGGGGTGTGTGACCAAATCAACACTTTTTGCAGGCTTTTTCTGAATCGTGACTTCTGAATCATGACTCCTGATCTCAGAAGATCTCTTTTCCCGTAGTCGTCGTAATAAGTTTTCCATGCTTTACGCCTCTGATGCCGATGAGCCTCTCAGCTATACGCTTGACGTCTCTGCCTTTCCCTTTTACAACGAGGGCTTCCAGGCAGTTGTGTTGATCGAGATGAACGTGAAGAGATGAGATGATTCTGTCGTGAAATTGGTGCTGGATTTCGATCAGTCTGTCGTTAAGCTCGTGAATCTCATGGTCATAAACGATCGTAATAGTTCCAACCACCTCCTTCTTTTCATGTTCCCATGTGGCATCGACCAACTGATCACGGACGAGATCGCGGATCGCTTCTGAGCGATTGGAATATCCTTTCTCTGCAATCATCTCGTCGAAGCTTTTGAGGAGTCGGCTGTCCATTGAGATCCCAAATCGGACGAGTTCTGACATCATTTTCTCCTTGGTCATCATGAAGAATGCGAGGACAAAAAGGATAGGGCAAGTATTCGATAGAGTCAACAGGGAGTATTTCAATGGTGAAATCAAACGACCAATCTTCCGCCTCAGCAGCAGGATGACGACGAGGGCCGGCCAGGTGGATTTTTTGAAATGGGAGATGACAATCTCTGTCCCCTATCATGACAGATACGGATGGACGAGAGAATTGGTCAGTACAACGAAGCATGAAATGATTCACCTTTTTCTCAAACAGACAAGGAAACCTCCAGGTCATAACAGACTGTTCAGGGAACTGGCGACCAGAATTGCTGCTCCCTATCATTGTCGGGACGTGCCGAAGAAACCCTATCGATACATCTTTGCGTGTCCAAATTGCCAAAGAGAGTATAAATCACGAAAACGGATTGGAGCCAGATATAGTTGTGGAAAGTGTTCCGGTGGGAGATTCGATCGGAGATACATATTGAAAATGAAACAAGCACTGCGCTAGGAAGGCTCTATCCGCTACCCACCCCGCCCAAAAACGACCGGTCCCCACGTGTTCATCTACTGGCCTTCCGACCTGACCGTCAAGGTCCGTCATGATCTTCTGAGTCAGCTATCTCCGTAAGCCGGAATGAGGTTGATGAGTCTGTGCCTTCGGAGCCTGTGGCAGTCTGACGCCTCTCACCGACTGGTTCGTCCATCTCCCCACGAACAGGATTTTGGCGAAGTGATATGTTCGAATTCCGATAACCTTTCAAGATTTTCCAGATCTCGGCAGTGGAGTTTGGTTTCCAGGCGGTCTTGACGGTTTTGGCAAATTAGGGTATTATTGAAAATGAGTCTCAATAAAAATAGGCTGCGTATGAGCGAAATTCAGAAGTTCAGGGAGTACATCAAGGAGAAAGGTCTCCGCAACACGCCGGAACGGGAGTTGATCATCGGGGAGATTTTTTCGAATCACGATCACTTCGATGCCGATAGTCTCTTTCTGCGCCTAAGGAACAAGAAGAAAAGAGTTTCCAAGGCTTCTGTTTACCGGACGATCCCGCTTCTCATTGAATGTGGTCTCATCAAGGAGGTCTATTTCGAGGACGGGCATCTGCACTACGAACATATTTACGGTCACAAACATCACTGCCATCTTCGGTGCATTTGCTGCGGCAGTATTCTTGAGTTCGCAGATGATGAAATCTTGCACCTTCAGAATGTTATTAGCAGAAAGTACGATTTCGCAGTTACTTCTCATCGGGTTGAGTTATTGGGCTATTGTTCCCAATGCGCTCCAAGACCGGGAGTCAGGAGCACATGCAAGCCATCCGGGAGAGGGAGAAATAGAAATCCGAGGTGAGCACGATCCACCAACCCCCGGTGGTCCCTATGGGATTTGTAGGAGGTTCCTAAACATGACGGTGGCCGTTCCTGGAAAGGGGAGGAACCTAAGTGCTGAGGTGGATGATTGTCTTGGGCGATGTCGATTTTTTGTTGTCGTTGAGGGAATCGGCCGCAGGGGTTTCGAGGCAATTCAGAACCCATGGTTCGAAGTGAGGGACGCTGCCGGGATTCAGGCGTCTCAATTACTCATCGATAGACGGGTCGAGAGAGTCATCGTGAGGAATATCGGAAACAATGCTTTGGTGACTTTGAAGCGGGCGGGTGTTCGCGTCTATGTAACATGCCCCGGAAGCGCTCTGGATGCCATCGAGAGGTTAGGGCGAGGGAAGTTGCCCTGCCTGGAAGGACCGACTGTCGGATTTCAGTATGGGTCGACCAGGCTGGAAGAGGCGTAAAAAGAGATTGAGTCTGAGGAAGGCGATGGTCAGAGAAGACCACGGCGATATTTACCAACAATTCGAGATTATCTTCCAACAGGAAGGCCTCGACCGAATCGATGAAAGACTCGCTGTGCTTGAGGCCTTTCTGGGAACGGAGCGCCACCTCACGGCGGCTGACCTTACGGAGATCCTGAAGGAAAAGGGAATCCTGTTTCCAGAGGATTTTGTAGGCGAGAATTTGAAGCTTTTTTCTCGATATGGTTTTGCCCAGGAGAAACAATTCGCCCATCAGAGGCCTCGCTATGAGCATCACCATTTGGGGAAACACCACGACCACCTGATCTGTGTCCGGTGTGGCAAGATCTTTGAGTTCAAGAACCGCGAAATCGAGACGCTTCAGCAGGAAGTTGCTCGTAAGATGGGATTTCATGATCTCCAGCACCGAATGGAAATCTATGGACTCTGTTCCAACTGTTTCCGAAAAAGAGAGCCCACGATACCCCTCATTATGGCGACGCCGGGTGAAAGGGTTCGAATTGAGGGATTTCTCGGTGGTCAGGGGGTGGCGCGGCGTTTGACAAGCATGGGCTTGAACTTGGGTGCCGAGGTTGAAGTGATCAAAAGTGCCGGTCCAGGTCCTTTGATTGTGGCTTCCCGAGAGACTCGCATTGCCATTGGATTTGGAGCAGCGAAACAGGTTCTGGTCTCTGTGAAGGAAAAGACCGGGTGAGGAGGGTCTGATGGCTAACCGAAAACTCAGCGATCTGAGGACGGGAGAGAGAGGTATCATCGAAAGGGTGACCGGCACGGGGAGATTTAGGCAGAGACTCATGGAGATGGGTTTCATCCCAGGAACAGAGATTCTGGTGGAGAAGTTCGCCCCCCTTCAGGATCCCATCGAATACGTGTTGAAGGGATACCACGTCAGCCTAAGGCGTGATGAGGCGGAAAAAGTCCTGGTCTGTGACCCCGCCATGATTGGAGAAGATTGATGGCCAAGGCACTGACCATTGCCATAATGGGGAATCCGAATTCGGGAAAAACGACCATATTCAACAATTTGACCGGTGCCCATCAGAGAGTGGGCAATTGGCCAGGGGTCACGGTTGAAAAAAAGGAGGGCATGGCCCTATTCAACGGCTATTCCATCCGAGTGGTCGATCTTCCAGGAACCTATAGCCTGACTGCCTATTCCCTGGAGGAGATCATTGCACGAAACTATATTATCGAAGCAAAGCCCGACGTGGTGGTCGACGTGATTGACGCCTCCAATTTGGAACGTAATCTCTATCTGGCAACACAGCTAATCGATTTGGGTGTAAAGCTTGTGTTCGCGCTGAACATGGCGGATGTGGCCAAGTCCAGGGGTTTCGTCACCGATCACGAGAAGCTCTCCCTGCTCATGGGCGTTCCTTTCGTCTCCACTGTCGGGACGAGAAACCAGGGGACCGCGGAACTGCTGGACACGATCATCAGGGTCGCCGAAGACCGAGAGTCCGTGGCCAGGCATATTCATATCAACTATGGCGTAGAGCTCGAAGAGGAGATCGAAAAACTCCAGAAACGGATCGGCACCGGTTCAACGTTTTTGGATAAGCATCACTCCAGGTGGCTGGGAATCAAGCTTTTGGAAAATGATGAAGAGGTCATCAAGCAAATCGAGAGTCGCTCGGGGGCAAAGAAAGTCCTCGATCAGCTCGAGCGTAGCAAGGACCACCTCCGGAAAGTTATGGGTGAAGATTCAGAGACGTTGATGGCCGACCGCCGGTATGGATTCATTCACGGGGCGCTCAAGGAGACCGTTCAACAAACGCGAAGGGACAGGCGCTACCTCTCTGACAGGGTCGATATGGTTCTGACCAACCGGCTCCTCGGTTTTCCGGTTTTCATTTTTTTCATCTGGGCCATGTTCCAACTGACTTTCAATGTTGGGCAGTATCCCATGGATTGGATTGATGCTGGGGTGGGGGGTCTCGGTTGGCATGTTGGCAATCTGATGGGCGACGGCCTCCTCCGAGATCTGATTGTCGACGGAATAATCAGCGGCGTGGGCGGGGTGGCGGTGTTCTTGCCGAATATTTTCATACTCTTTCTCTGCATAGCCCTCTTTGAGGATACCGGTTATATGGCTCGGGCAGCCTTTATTATGGACAAGGTCATGCATACCCTCGGACTCCACGGGAAATCCTTCATTCCAATGATTATGGGATTTGGATGCAATGTGCCAGCGATCATGGCAACTCGCGTGCTGGAGAGTCGAAGGGACAGGATACTCACGATCCTTATCAACCCCCTAATCAGTTGTAGCGCGAGGTTGCCCGTTTATGTACTCATCGCTGGAGCCCTTTTCGGGAATAAGGCTGGAAACGTCATCTTTTCGATCTATCTTATTGGCATTGCGATGGCCATCCTGATGGGTCAGATCTTTAAACGGACCCTGTTCAGGGGGGAGATCGCTCCTTTTGTCATGGAACTTCCCCCCTACCGCATGCCGACGGTGAAGGGGACCCTCATACATATGTGGGAGAGAGGTTCCATCTTTATCAGGAAGATGGGCAGTGTGATCCTTATCGGGTCGATCCTTGTCTGGGCGCTCAGCTCGTTCCCGCGGAATGTGAGCTATTCAAGAGACTACGAGGCGGAGAGAAAGAGAATTCAGGAAGCGTACGCCGTGCAAATAGCCGTATCGAACCGGAAAGGGGAAGCGGCAAAGGCCAGGTTCCTGGAAGCGCAAGTGAATCTGAAACTCACCGAAATCGAGGCGCTTCAGAAGGAAGAGTTTCAGAGAAACAGTCTGCTTGGAAGATTGGGGAAGACAATCGCCCCTGTGCTTGGTCCACTGGGCTTTGACTGGAAGGGTGGTGTTGCACTGCTCACGGGTTTTGTCGCCAAGGAAATCGTGGTCAGTACATTTGGAATTCTCTATCAGGTTGGACCGGCAGATGGGGAGGAAAGCGAGAGTCTACGGGCTTCTATCAAGAAGGCGATGACCCCCCTGATTGGATATGCCTTTATGGTTTTCGTCCTGGTCTATACACCATGCCTGGCCACGGTGGCGGCCATTCGGCGGGAGACAGGCTCCTGGGGCTGGACGGGTTTTTCTGTTGGATACAGCCTCACCCTCGCCTGGACTTTGGCATTTATCATCTACCGTGGAGGCATGATTCTGGGACTCGGCTGATTCCACAAGGCGGATGCGGGAGGGGTGACGAAAGGCCTAAGGATGACTCGGAGGATCAGACGTCTTTGAATGAGGTGAGATAATGGAAAACATTATTCTTGTCGTTGTTCTCGTGGGAGCATTATTTTTCGCGGCAAGATACGTCAGAAGGATTTTTTCTGGGAAGGGATCGTGCTGTTCCGACAGTGAAGCGAGCTGCCCTGTGAAAGGCAGGGAGTGCCATCGTCCGTAATTACACCTCCCTTTCCAAGTTCTCTTCTCAGCTTCTCATAGGCTTCCTGATCAATCGACGACAATTGTGGATTGTCAGCACATGGACCGCATTTGCGTGGAGTTCCGTTGTTCAGCTTCTGGGAGATCTCACATAGCGTCAAGAAGCCGATAACCTGAGTATGTCTCGGAGGGTTTCAATTGACAGATTGCCTCCGCTCATAACGAGGGCGACCTTTTGACCAGCGATTCGCTCTCTCAATTTTAATGCGGCGGCTATCGGGGCGGCGCCTGCTCCTTCGGCGAGGTTGTGGGTCTTCTGAATTGCAATGATGACCGCCTGGCGGAGTTCCACCTCACTTGCCAGAATGAAATCGTCAAGCCCCATCTCGGGATCCTGAAGGATGCTCTGGGGAAGGTCAAAGGGAGTCCGGGTGGCGAGGCCTTCGGCAAAGGTCTCCATACGGGCCTCCACTCGGCGTTGCTCTTTCCAAGACAGATAGGCCGATGGGGCCTTCTCCGCCTGCACACCGATAATCTGGATTTCAGGATTGATCGATTTCGTCGCGATGCAACATCCGGAGGCTCCGCTCCCTCCGCCAATTGGAACGAGGATCGTTTGAATATCTGGCTGATCCTCCACAATCTCGAGGGCGTACGTTCCAACACCCGCGATGAGAAGCGGTTCGTCCCCGGAGTGGATATACCGGTATCCCTTTTTTTGGGCCAAATACTCGGCATGTTCCCGTGCTTCATCGAAATCACGACCCTGAAAAATGAGTTCAGCGCCCAGGTATCGCATGGATTCCACCTTCACCGGGTTGGCCTTTGCAGGAACGCAGATCGTGGCTTTGATGCCGAAGAGCCTCGCCCCATAGGCGACCGATTGGCCATGGTTTCCGGTTGAGGCGGCGATGACGCCGCGGCGTTTCTCATCCTCGGAGAGCTGAGAGACAAGGTTGATGCCGCCTCTCACTTTGAATGCCCCGACGGGTTGGTGATTTTCGTGTTTGACGTACGCCTCGCATCCAAGGAGCTCACTCAGCGCGGGATAGTGAATGAGAGGCGTGCGAGGGAGGTACTGGCTGACGATTCGACGGGCCAGAAACACATCTTTGAGCGTCGGAGGAATCAGTCCCATAAGCGGTCCTCCAGTCTGTTATCGAGTCCGCCCTGAAAAATGCTCCTTTCGGCGTCTAAAGGAAATCCTGACCTTTCTGAGGCTTTTCGTCACAAGGCGGGATTCGGCGGGAGCTCTTGCGGGCACTCCATGTCTAGACTCTCCGCCTTCGGCGGATCTGAGAGGAGAATATCGTCCCTTCGGAGATGCCGTGTTCGCCAATACGGGTGGTCCCCAGAAATCTCGCAATGTTCGTTCAAGGACACTTTTCAGTGCGACCATCCGCAGAATATAAGTGAGAAAGGTCTCGATATCAATAGAAATCGACAGAGGAGTTCGCCGATTTTTGAGGGAGCCTGCTGTCTCTGAGTGATCCCGCCTGCGGCGGGGTGGGGTTCCCAGATAGGCGAAAGACGAGAGATTGGGGACTGGA
>CAYFYO010000020.1:0-30880 GCA_964347335.1 uncultured Thermodesulfobacteriota bacterium | reverse complement strand
CCTGCGGCGGGGTGGGGTTCCCAGATAGGCGAAAGACGAGAGATTGGGGACTGGAAACGAGAGACGGGAGATGAGAAACCAGAGAGGAGAGGCCAGAGACGAGAGAGGAGACATGAGAGACGAGAGACTAAGGATTAAAGGCCAGAGGCTAAAGGCTAAATGACCAATGACAAATAACAAATGACCAATAACAAATAACAAATGCCCAATGCCCAATAACCAATAACCAATGACCAATAACCAATTTAATAGGTGTTTTAGTCCAAAGAATTGACCTTGCGATGCTTTGATTTTATGGACTGAATGCCTGACGGAATGAAAGGGGGATTACCCATGGATTGGTTGGTTTACTTTCACGTCCTCTCCATCGTCGTTTGGATTGGTGGGGTTGCATTTGTGACGGCCATTGTTTTTCCGACCCTGGCAGGCATGGAAGACTCGATGGCGAAGGTGAGTTTTTTTATGGGATTTGAGAGAAGGTTCCAACTTCTTGCCAAGATTTGCGTTGTCATTGCGGGGGCGAGTGGAGTCTTGCTGTTCTGGCAAAGAGGAGCCTTTGCCGTCCTCACGTCTGACGAGACCGTTCTTCTCGGCTATAAGTTGTTCGTGTGGCTGACTTTTCTCATCCTCCTCTTTGGCGCTGAGCAACGGCTTATGAAAGCTCTTGTGTCAGAGAAGACCGCACCTGAAGAGGTCCTCCGACGATTATCTATTTTTCATTGGTTCGTTCTGATACTCAGCCTGATTGCCGTTGTTGCGGGAATCAAGCTGGTGAGAGGCTGAAGGGATTTGCACTCGCACTGGCGGGTGTGAGGCGCGCGAAGTATGCAACTCAGTTGCATCTCGCTGCGCAAAAGCTTATATTAATGGTTCCTCGCACCGAGATATAGCCTCGGCAATCTTGGGAGGTTCTTGCTGCTTCGTCGTCGCTGAAAATGTCCGTGGAGCGAATATCACGAAGTTTTTGGGGTGACCCGTCTCGGCGACCGGGTTGTCTCCCAAGGGGCGAGATCCTGGTGTCTAATCCGCCGGAGGCGGGGAGTTTAAGAGGTCTACCGCAGGAAGCCCTGGAACGGGTCAGAAACTTCGTTCAAGGAGCGGAATGGGCATTTTTTGGGTGGCAACTGATTCGGAACACTTTGAGATTTTGAGGCCTCTCATGTGTGATGAATGCGACTACGGAGCCCTGCTTCAATCCGTCGGGTTGTCTGGCACACCCCGACGAGAACTGGTCCTCGAGACTATCGGTAGCCATGAGGGGGTGCTCCGTCCGAGAGAGATCCTGGAGAGGGTTCGGAGACGAACTTCGATAAACCGTGTGACCCTTTATCGTATCCTGGATCTGCTCGTTGAAAAGAACCTGGTCCGAAGACTCTCGGCGAGCGATCGGACCTTCCGGTACGGACTGGCTGGGAACTCGCGACATCCTGACCACGCCCATTTTCATTGTCTCCGGTGTGGTCTCATGGAATGCCTGGATCCTGTTTCGATGCCGCTGGAGGTCAGGAAACCTCGACAACTGGGCGCATCCGAGATCCGACGAATGGAAATCCGCTTCGATGGACTTTGCAAAACCTGTCGATTGCAGAGGGATTCGTAGAGCGAGGTGCGATGTTTTCTGGACGGCTTTTGAACTTTCACCGTGCGTCGGGAAAGGGATTGTTTAGGAGTTTACCCTGCGCTGTGTTTATTCTGACGATCCTGGCCCTGATTGGCGCTGGCTCCTTCCAGGCATGGCCCTCAAACCGCCTTCCTGTCGTAGCGAGCATCCTCCCGTTAGGGGATTTTGCTCGAAATGTTGGGGGAGATCGGGTGGAGGTCACGGTACTGATACCTCCTGGCTCTAGCCCTCATGTTTATGAGCCGACCCCAGCCCGGGCCAAGATGATCGCCACGGCAAGGGTTCTCGTTCTAAATGGTTTGGGACTCGAATTCTGGGCAGACAAACTGATCAATGCCGCCGACAATCCCACGCTTATTGTGGTGAGGACTGCTGAGGGCCTTGAGATAATTGAGGAGGATCGAGAAGGCCATGAACAGCCAATTCGAAAAAATCGTCATCGATCTCAGCATTCTCAAAATGCGAATCCACATGTCTGGTTGGATCCTCTCAATGCAATACAGCAAATAGGCCGAATACGAGACGCGATCATTCAAGCAGATCCAGGGGGGGCTGAGGTTTATCGCGCCAACGCCGACCGCTATATTCGAGAGCTAGAGGACCTGGATCAGGAGATTCGTAACACTATCGCGACTTTCGGCAGCAGGAAGTTTATTAGTTTTCATGCCGGATTCAGCTATTTTGTCCGTCGCTATGGGCTCGAGCGGATTGCGGTCGTGGAGAAGACACCCGGCCGTGAGCCGTCTCCGAAGGAGATTGCCGATGTTGTCAAAGCCGCGAGAGAATCCAACATTAAGGCTATCTTCGCCGAGCCACAATTTCCGCCGAAGGCGGCTCGGGTGATCGCAGAGGAATGCGGCGCCCAGGTCCTCTTTCTCAATCCGCTTGGGGATCCGCCGGATTATGACTATTTGGAGACCATGCGAAGAAACCTCCGCCAATTGGCAAAAGCCATGAGCGGTAGGACATGATAACGGGGTAACTCTATGGCCAGGAAAGCGGAAGACTATGTGATTGAAATGGAGAATGTCAGCTTTTCCTTTGGTGACCTGCCGGTCTTGGATCGGGTTTTCTTCCAGGTCCGGCGTGGGGAGTTTCTCGCCCTTCTCGGGCCGAATGGATCAGGCAAAACCACCTTGATTAAGTGTATTATCGGCTTGATTCGACCCGACGAGGGAACGGTGAGAATTTTCGGTAAGGCGCCTTGGGATCTGAACGATGACCGGCACCGAATCGGGTATGTCCCGCAATTGATTTCAGTGGATTTGACTTTTCCCCTCCTCGCCAAAGAGGCAGTGCTCATGGGACGTTATGCCCGGATCGGTATGCTGCGAAGGCCCAAGGAGAGTGACAGAGAGGCGGCACGACTTGCCATGGAACGGGTGGGCATCGTTGATCTTGCCGATCGTCCCCTTGCCCGACTTTCTGGAGGACAGCGACAGCGAGTCTTTCTTGCACGGGCATTAGCCAATGAGCCGGAGATCCTTTTTCTCGATGAACCGACCACCAGCGTGGACCCAACGACAACAGAGAGCTTTTACGAGCTTCTTGGAGGGCTGCATCGGGAGGGGATGACGATTATTCTCGTTTCCCACGATGTCGGGGTCGTCGCCTCACATGTTGACGGTGTGGCCTGTCTCAACCGTGGACTCGTGGGGCATGGTCGACCAGAGGAGGTACTCGGTTCCGAGGAAATGGCGAAAATGTATGGGTGTGATGCCGTTCTTTTTCATCACGGTCATCTGCCACACATTGTTGTTGAGAAAAAAGACCATGGAGATTCTTAGCTACACTTTCATGCAACGGGCCCTCGTGGCCGGTGCGGTGATCGGGGTCCTCTGCGCTATCATGGGCGTGTATGTGGTCCTGAGAGGGCTCTCTTTTATCGGCGCGGGAATTGCCCATGCCTCTTTCGGTGGCGTCGCCATCGGGTTTTTTACGGGAGTCAATCCCGTATGGACCGCCGTGATTTTTTGTCTGGGAATCGGCTGGGCGATCGGTCTCGTATCCCGAAAGGGGAGAGTCAAAGAGGATACGGCGGTGGGCATCTTTTTCGCATCCACGATGGCGCTGGGAATCCTGCTCATTGGCCTCATGAAGGGGTATAACCAGGATCTCTTTGGTTACCTTTTTGGAAGCATTCTTGCGGTTACTCGGCAGGATGTCTGGATCATATTGACGGTGGGATTAGGGATTCTCGCAGTTGTGGCGCTGTTTTTCAAGGAGCTGTTGTTTGTCACCTTTGACCCCGAAATGGCCGAGGTCGGTGGCGTACCTGCTGAGAAACTCTATTTTCTCCTTCTGAGTCTCATTGCTCTGACAGTGGTTATCTCCATCAAAGTCGTCGGTATTGTTCTGGTCTCTGCCCTTCTCATAACCCCTGCCGCAGCGGCTCACCAATGGAGTGAGAGCTTTCGGAGCATGATGGCCCTGGGAATATTCTTTGCCTTGGTCTCTACCGTGGGAGGACTTTTTCTTTCCTACTGGCTAGATACGGCGTCTGGAGCCACCATCGTTCTTCTTTCAACCCTGATTTTCTTCGCCTCTGCGGTCTTCTCACCACGGAGGAGAATAAGGAAAGCGCCCCTCGCCTCATCCTAGTATTGGCGCTTTTGGAAATTTGAAGTGTCCGAGTCTGGGGCCAACCGCCTTCCAGGGACTCGAGATCAAATTCCCCCATTCCAGTCAATCCGACACGATGGCTCCGCGACGGCATCTGAACTCAGGTCCTACTCGATCATTCCCCGGCTTTCTCCGATGAGCGGCAACGTTTTGTCGATATGAAAATAGACGAGGTATTGCGGACCTTTTCCCCTCGCCGCTGGCAAATCCCTCTTCCGTCGCCGCAGAACCGGGATGAGTTCGCTATTCCTCTCCTCTTTGATCTTGGTTAGATAGAACCTTCTCCCCGCAAGCTTCTCTCCCGATTCGATAAAGAGATAAACCGCGTGAGGATTCGACTGGAGGTTGCGGTGAGTCAATCGGTCTGTCATGATAAAAACAAGGGTCTCGTCATCGATGAAGTGAGGCCTGGCATAAATGGCTGCATCGACTTTTCCAAACGAATCGGCTGTGGCCAAAACGCCGCGTCCGGTGGTCTCTTCAAAATAGTCTGTCGGTTTGGTGATCATATTTTTCGAGGGAGTAAAGAAATTTCTACCGGGTCATCTGTTCCCTTTTGTTACCGCTGACACCCTGGGCATGCATAGGTGATCCGCCCGACTTGACGAAAGAATTCAATCGGAGCGCTGCAGCGAGGGCATGGATTTCCACTTTTCCGATAGAGTCGAATCCAGTTCTTCCTTTTCCCCATTTCTCTCATCCACGTTTGACATAACTTGAGAATCCAGCGCAGGAGCTCATCTTTTTCATCTCGCGAAAGCTCGCTGATCTTTCGACGAGGGTGGATTTGTGATCCAAAGAGGATCTCAATGCGAAGGATATTCCCAATGCCGGCAATCACCCGTTGATCGAGGAGAACATCTCCAATTTCTCGAGAATCCTGCGCTTCGAGTCGATGGAGAAAAGCCTTTCGTGAGAAATCGGAACGAAGGGGATCCGGCCCTGAATTGCCCCAAGTTGGATCATTCTCGAGTTCAGTCCGGGTGAGAAGCAGCACAATGGGCGCGGAAAAGGCCACCACGTCATGGGAGGAAGTATGGAGCGTCACACGGGCTCGTTGACGGGGTTTGTCCCAAACCTCACCGGTTCGGTAGATCCGCCAAGACCCCCACATCATCAGATGAACGAGGAGAATCCGAGTATCAGAGAAATGAATCCTTAACTGCTTCCCGTAGGCCTCAACTTCACGGACCTGGAGACCTCGAAGGGAGGGTTCGAAAGCCTTGAGTTTGCGGACACCGAACTCGACCCAAACCGCTTTTCCCTGAAGGACTCGCTGAAGTCGCCTCGCATAGTAGTGAACTACGGGACCTTCTGCCATGGGTCAATCGTGTGGCCTAGCCGCAATAACCAGATCCTCCCCGACTCTTTGTATCCTCTCGATTGAGAACCTGACCGCCTGGTTCAATTCCTTAATCCCCAAATCCCCCACGGCCTCAATACCTTGTCCGATGATTTTCGGCCCAACAACAAGGAGTAATTTGTCGACCAAACGGGCCTTCAGGAAAGCAGTGGCGAGGCCGGCGCCTCCCTCAACGAGAACCGACGTGATTCCCTGGCTCGCAAGTTTCCTGAGCGCCACCTCCAGGTCGACCTGGCCAAGCGCATTCGTTTGAACCACAAGGACTCGCGCACCCATTTTCTCGATTTTTTCAATGCGCTGGGGATCCGCACGATCGGTTGTCACGACAATGGTTTTGGAAGCATGGCTGTCCGAGATGACCTCAGACTCCAGTGGAATCCGAAGTTGACTGTCCACAACCAGTCGGAGAGGGTTCTTCCCACTGACCATTCGTACTGTCAAGCTCGGGTTGTCAGAAAGGACTGTCCCAATACCCACCATGATGCTATCGTGAATGGAACGCCATCGGTGAGCCAGTTTGAGGGATTCCGGCGAACTCATCCAGCGCGACTTTCCGTTTGCCGTGGCAATTCGACCATCGAGAGACTGAGCCATCTTCAACGTGACCAGGGGAAGGCCCTTTTCGTGGTATCTGAAAAAGGCCTCGTTGAGCTCACGGCACTCTTTTTCTAAGAGACCAACAGTAACGTCGACTCCCCGTTTCCTGAGTTGTCGGATGCCTCTGCCGCTCACCGCGGGGTTTGGATCGACTGTTCCGACCACGACACGGCCAATCCCCTTTTCCAGGATGAGATCCACGCACGGGGGGGTCTTTCCATAGTGGAAGCATGGCTCCAAATTCACGTAGAGGGTTGCCCCATTTGCTCGCCCTTTGGCATCATCAAGCGCGTTGACCTCTGCGTGGGGTCCACCAAAATCCCGGTGGTAGCCTCGACCCACAATGCTTTCACCCCTCACGACTAAGGCGCCCACCATGGGGTTCGGGCTCACTCGGCCCAGTCCCCTCCGGGCTATGCGAAGGGCCTCTTTCATGTAAGACGCGTCACTGGTTTCAATTCTTCCCTGGAGCATCCCGTAAACACTTTATCATGGGATCCCTGCCGAGACAATGAAAGCACACGGCCTAAATTCGCCGGAGACCCCGGGATTAACAGGTCTCAACCGCCGGGGCAGGTTTGCGCGGTGATCGTGATGGATTCCACCTTTCAGAAGTGAAAAGAAGCTCTGAACGACGGATCAAAAAGAGGTGAGGCTCTACAGCGTCAGCCGGTTCTGTTCTGACCGTGACTCACCGATACTGGTTACATAGATGGCGGGTTGATCCAGAACTGGGCATTTGAACTCGCAGATGCCACAACCGATACAGAGATCGATGTCGACTCTGGGTTGTTTAATTCTCTGGGTCTTGCCCTCGCGCCCGATCACGAGCGCCTCTTCAAACCAGATGGCCTTTTTCGGAGTCGGGCAGTGCTCTTCACAGACAATGCAAGGTATGCCGTGAGCATAGGGGAGACAACGGGTCTGGTCGATAAAGGCAAGGCCGATTTTGATCTTTACCTTTTCTTCCTGAGAGAGGCGGCGAATCGCTCCAGAGGGGCAGACTTGGCCGCAGAGCGTGCAGTAATACTGGCAGTAACCCACCCTGGAAACCAGGATGGGCGACCACATTCCCTCAATTCCAGCTTCAAGGAGCGTGGGCTGAAGCCCATTGGTGAGACAGACCTTCATACATTCCCCGCATTTAATGCATCGCTGGAGAAAGTCCCTCTCCGGTAAGGCTCCGGGAGGCCGTACGAGCCGCGGATGGGGAAGTTTTTCGCCCGGCCGAACCCGCATGAGCGGAACAGCGATGAAGCCTGACATTGCCGAAATAATCAGATTTCGGCGACTGAGATCCGGCCCGACGGTTGACCAAGATAGGGATTTTGTCGCTATTCTAAACCGCACAGCCTGTTGAGGACAAACATCCTGACAGTTTCCGCAGACCAGACATTCTGATTTGACCCACCCCCTGGGGAGTGATTCTTTTTGTCCCTGAAAGCAGTCGGGGATGCACCGACCGCATTCATCGCAGGAATCGTCTATGAGTCGGTCAAATAGACTGAAACGAGCCACAACCCCGAGGAGGGCACCGAGCGGGCAGAGTGCCACACACCAAAACCGTTTTCGAACAAGGTTGAGGAAAAGCACGAAGGCAAAAATGAGCCCTATCACGAGGCCTTGATGGAAATAGGGCTGCTGAAAAACGAGGATCGACTGCTTCAAAAAGCCATAAAGGGGTTCGGACCAGACGGTAATCAGGTCAATCCCGGAAAAATACAGGAGAGCAAACAGGCCATGAACTAATCGGTTGAAGACTGGTTCCACAGCCAAGGTCATCGAGCGGATCAAGAGGGAGATGGGATCGAGGATTCCCACCCATTGAAGGGAGAACATCGAGGCGACCAAGAGAGAAATGAGGATGTAGTATTTGAGCTTGAGATTTAGGAAACGATGAATGGAGACGCCCTCCCTTGAACGTGAGGAGAGGGATCCGACGCCATGGTTGATGGTTCCGAGGGGGCAGACCCATCCGCAGAAGACCCTTCCAAAGAGAAAAGCGCTGACCAAGGTTAAAAGGCCCAAGAGGAGGAGAAGCGGTATTTGATGGGACGCGAGCAGCGTGGTCAATCCGATCAGGGGATCGAACTCCAAGAATATCCGCACTGGATAGCGGATTTCGTCCACTCCCCGGTAGCTTGTCAAGACCAGGAGCACCAAAAAGAGAATGAGGAAGAAGAGTTGGCTGATCAGGCGGAGTTTTCGAAGCATGAATAAAAATCAATAAGTCAGCATCTAGGAGACAGAATTCAGAATGAGAATCAACAGGAGGAGCCTTCCAACACTTAATTTTCGGGCGAGGGGTCTATCAGATTCCTCCCTCGGTTTATCCGTGTCTTTCCCTCTCCCTGATTCTTGACTTCTGACTCCATTGGGCCCTTTCACGATAGACTCAATCTGGCGATTCTTAGATTCTCGAGATCGATTCTGCCAATGCCTCTCTGGGCGGCCAATTTGATATAGCGACGCGCTCTGTTCGCGCTTTCTGGCCTCTCTGCCTCAGTTTCAAAGAAGCTCGCTCCAAAGGCATCGACGGCAACCTGATCGGTTCCAATGATGACCGTATTTGAGGTCTTCACATAAGAGAGGCTTCCCCCCTGAGGACCATTTGCCGTGAGAATGCGAGAACAATCAAGGATCGTCAAGGTGGGCTTAAAAAAGGCCGCGAGGTCAGCCACAGATTCGTCTATTTTCCAATGGATTCGGGCTCGCCCCCCTCCGATGGCCCCCATCCAGTTTTTCATAGACATGGTCAGGCCCGCCAGACTGTGGTGTTTGGTGATCGGAATGTTAATTACTTTATCGGCCTCGACGATTTCTTGATAGACTTCCCACTGTTTGAGGGCCTCACCATTGAGGTTCATCTTTTTGAATTTCCGATCATCCATGTACGGCGTCTGGGCTCCCAGTTCTCTGGCGGCCTTGGCGATCCCACTTTGAACATAAACTCTTCGTGCATCCTCGACGGGGTTGTCCAAGACCTTCACCGTCTTGGCCCCCGCCTCAAAGCAGAGCCTCACAACCGAGGCCACGACCTGCGGGTTAGTGTTGGCGGCTTGCTCCGGCGTTCTGTCCCATGCCATATTGGGCTTTATGACAACAGTATCGCCCTTTGATATGAACCGCCCAATTCCCCCCGCTGTCTCGATTGCTTTTGGAATGACCCTGTCTGGATCTGGTCCCTTCACGACGATCAGATCAGGCGGAGTATCAGCCCTGACAAGGCCCGATAATGGTGAGGCCGTCACGAGTGCACCGACCCCAACGATGGCCGATTTCTTGACGAATTCTCTCCGGTTCATGTGCATTCGATTTCGACTCCTACGGCGAATTAATCTTAACGATACGACAAATGAAAAACCTATTTCAAGATCTCGCGCCTCGATCATCAAATCCGGCGGGTATCCAACAGTCAGAAGTCTGACAAGTGCGAGCGCATTCAGTCAGTTTTCATCTCTCGAGGGGCACACTGAGATCTCTGAGTTTCGACCCGAAGGGGTTCAGTGGGTGGCCTGATTTTTCCTTCCAAAGAATCAGGTCAGAATCAAAATCATCTCTTGCGGACTCTGTGGACTCGGGGGAGGGCGAGAGAGGGTGGTCGGTCATCGTCCTGAAAAGCCCATGTGAAGACATTTGACGAGTCCGTATTAGATGCTTTCCAGGCTCCTCAAAAACAGTGTGGAAATAACCGTGAGAATTCCGAGAACAAAAATGCCAATGCCGAAATTCCAGGCATCTGCGACGGCTCCCAGGCCAAAAGGGGTCAGTCCGATTCCCACGATGACTCCAAAAGCCATACTGGCGCCCGTGAAGATGCTTCGTTCCTTGAAAGTGGTTAGTTGGGAGATGGACATGAGACCGACGGGAAAGAAAGCGAGCGGAGCGCTTGCTTGCAATACAAGCATGCCGACAAGAAGGGTGAAATGGCGAACGAGAGCCAGTCCCACGGTTGAGAGCCCTGTGATCAGGAACGTCAAGAAGAGAATCCTTCTTGTCCCGTATCGATCGGCCAGAATTCCTGCCAGAAGACCAACAAAGATTCCGCCGATTCTCGAAACCCCGAAGATGGTATTGGCAAATTCAAGATTCATTCCCCTCTCTTTGACCAGAAAAAGGGGAATGATGTTGTAGACCCCCAGCGTGGCAGAGGCAGCAAAAATCCAAAGCGTGGCCATGACCCAGAAATCTCTCCGCCACAGTATGTCTCGGAACCGAAAGCGCTCTTCCTCACGGATCCGCGGGTTTGGAGAAAACAACCAGAAACAGAATACCCCAGCCAGGCAGGCACCGCTCAGAAAGAGGAAGAGAATTCTCCAATGGAAGAATCGGAGGGAAAGGGCCACCAGGATTGGCACAGCAAAGATACTGAAAGATGCGCCAGTGTCATGAGCGGCAATGGCCTTCCCCCAATTCTGATGGTGAAAGATTGCCGTAATAATGGGAATGATGCTCGGGATATAGATTCCCGATCCAACCCCCATAAGCAGCAGGGATAGGGCCAAGGACCAGTAGCTCTGGGCATTTCTCAGAAAAAAATGAGCTATGCTGACGACCAGGAATCCGGCCACGATAATTCGTTTATGACCGAAACGGGGCGAAAGAAAGCCGGCCAGAACAAGCGTGACGGTATAGCCGACTGATAGATAAATGAACAAGCTCCCCGCCATTGCATGGCTGAGGTTGAGTTCATCCTCGATGATCGGGAGCAGGGGGGAAAAGACGGTTCGACTCGAGAAGTTAAGAAACCAGAGAGCCCAGAAGATGAAAAGGAGAAGGAATTTCATCATGACAGGAGTCAGAATTCCAGAACCAGTCGTCAGGAGTCAGGCGCCAGAATAGATTTAGCACACAAAAAAGGACTCATGAGTGCACAAAATAGATCACATCACTGATGCATCTGTCTTCCTCGAAGGGAAAATAAGCATTCACCACCCGCTTCGCTCGAGGCGCGGAGATCGCATTCACCAGAAACCCCATAATACGGTGACTCAGTGCTCCTATTCCAGAGATACAGTGACGTTTTCTCTCAAGAGTTTTTCACCGTAGAGGCACCGAGGACACAGAAAGGTTTTTGTTTTTGCCCATCCCGCCACAGGCGGGACGATGGACAAAAAACACTGCCCTCGAGCGCGAGGATCGGTCCAACATGGTTGACCGTGGCCCAAGAAACCCTATCCCCTTGCCCGCTAGGGCTCATGGTTTTCGTTTGCCGTCCTCTTTCGGCAAACGAAAAAGCAACCTCATCTCCGTGTGCTCTGTGGTAAACATAAGTTTTTGCGCCTGATACTTAAATGACAGGCCGAAAATTCGGTCACCGTCATGATGAAGCCATTTACTTAGATACCCTCAGAGGGGCGTTGTTTTTTCCTTTCTGCCCGCTCAGCAGAAAGGAAAAAGAAAAAAACTCGGCGTCCTCGGCGCCTCGAACGCTCCCCGCAAAGCGGGGAGCGTGGGTGGTTCATCCTGCCATGGCGAAAACGAGAATGCCAATGAAATGGAAACAATAAAATGCTCTCTGTAATACCTGTGAAAAGCTCGGAAAGGAAGCTCTGAGTGCGAATCAAGATTTTCTCGATTTTAGAGATGTCAACTACATCCTCAAGAAAAGAACGATCAAAAAAGGGGCGAGTATCGTCAGAACGATGCCGCTGAAGACGGCTATCATCGCATATTCCTTCCCGCTAAACCTCGTAATGACTGGCAAAGTGGTATCCATCGATGTCGCCCCTCCGGAGGCTATCGGGGCCAGGTTTCCGAAGTGTTTGGCCAAAAGAGGGGTGATCAGGATGGTTGTGATCTCGCGAGTAATATTCGAAAGGAGGGCAAGTATTCCTAATGTCTCGCCACGTATCTGTGCGATCAAAATGCTCGAGAGGCTGTAATATCCAAAGCCGGCACCGATTGCCAGGGACTCTTTCAGATTGACTTCGGAAAGGAAGATCGAAAAGAGTCCCACACCGATAAAGGTGCCCACAATGACCGATAAAGGGACCAGGACGATTCTGATGTTTATGCTTTTGATGAGATGCCATGTCCCCGTGTGACTTCCGATACTGATTCCTATGAGGAACAGAAGCAGATAAAGGGCAAAGAGGGTCAAATCGGATTTGAAAACTGATTGGAAGGTTCGAGAAAAGGCCCCGACGAATATCCCTGAAACGAAGAATGAGAAAATAAGGCCGGTATTTTTCATTTCGCAAATCTTCTAAAGAAACATATTTCGATGAGATACGAAAAAACGACGCTTCCCACGATGGCTCCTGAACTCAATAGAAGAGACTTCAGGCCGAGGGTGAGGATGTTGTTCATGACCTTTTCATTAATCCCAACAGAAATCCCCAAGAAAAAAAGAAGCATGTAGATTGCCAATGCGGTCACCCGATCGACATAAAGGAGGAATTTCTCTTTCTTTCTGAAAAAGAAGCCAATGAGTATTCCGAAAGCCAAGAAAAGCATTATCAATAACATGTCTGTTCCGCTCTCTTGAGGACTTCAAATTAACGGGCTCGGTATGGTCTTGCCCAGCCCGGTGAAAACTCTGAAAATTGAAAACCCCCATTACTTTTTGTAACAGGGGTCTTCAGTTGTCTTGAAGGGTCTTCTCCAAGGAAGCCTCCTTAGCTGTGTGGGCCTGTGGTAAAGCCCCTGGCCCAAGCCAGGATAGCATCCCAGGACTTATTTGCCGGCGGCCTTCCTTTTCGATGCCTTGAGAGGATTCAGTTTCTTTTCAGATCCGTTGCCATTATTCCTCTTCACATGGGTAGCCAGGCTGCAAGCCCCCACTTTCCATTTCAGTTCAGGCTCGCAAAAACTTGTGCAATAAAGTCCTGAGGGATACTCCCTGATTCGCTCACAACCCGTACATGATTCCGCCACAGGATAGCACGTTCCTCCGTTATAGGAACACCCTTTCTTCCTCCAGAACATGCAGGTGTCCCCGACCTTAACCGTTTGGCATACTCCACTCATGGTTATCGCCTCCCTTCTGTTATGGATTCCTGGCCGGCAGTGCAAAGCCTGTGCCAGCTTCGGTACAAAAAAATCGAGCTACCCAGATTCTCATATATACGGGTAACTCGACCTAAACGCGAGACCCTGTGAACTAGATCACAAATCGCTCAAAAATATAGTTGCTTTGACAAATTTTGTCAAGACCCAAGAAGAATTTTCTTTGGCATGAAGCGGACTGGAGCGCAATCATTTCCCATCCACGGGGGTGCTTTCCTGCAGCACCGGGCAAAAGTTTTCGGCCTTTCGTCGCGATTTCTCCGTGGACACCGCTCCAATCAGCGGAAAGCCACAACTGGAAATCGTTTGACAAAATCCTCACGTTTGCTAGGATTGAGCGTGTTCATGCTGCTACGGCCCCATGCTGGAATTGCTGAAGTGCATGCGATAGAGGTCTGAGGACCGCTCGGCTGGCACTTCGTTTGAGGTTCGGGGCGAGGAGTCTCTCCCTCTGACCCTAAGGGCACCAGAGGTGGACGAGCCTCCAACCAGTGAAGGAGGCGGGTTATGAAGAAATCGGTTGTGATGATAGGTCTGATATTGATCGCCATCATCCTTGTGACGGCCGGGGGAGGGTACCTCTTCTTCAAGTACACCCTCAGGAAGGCGTTACCCCAGACCTCGGGAGAGATTGCCCTTAGAGGTCTCAGAGACAGTGTCGAAATCATCAGAGACACCTATGGAGTTCCTCACATCTCTGCCGAGAATGAACCCGACCTCTATTTCGCTTTTGGCTATGCCATGGCCCAGGATCGGCTCTGGCAGATGGAATTCCAGCGTCGCCTGGGACAGGGTCGGTTGGCAGAGGTTTTTGGCGCGGAGCTCGTCAAAGTAGACCGGTACTTCAGAACGCTGACGGCTGCTGGCCTGAACAAGGAGGTACCCGAGGGGATGATCCCTCTTATTGAATCCTTTGCCGCGGGCATCAATGCCTATATCGAAACCCATCGTAAGCGGCTGCCTCTCGAGTTCAAATTGCTGGGTTTCGAGCCCCAACGGTGGGGAGTTGACGATTACCTTGATATGGTGAAGGTGGTCATCTGGAGTCTGAGTAGCGGGTGGAAGGTAGACCTTACTGCGGCTGAAATGTTGGAGAAGGTGGGTGTGGAGAAAATGAGAGACGCCTTCCCAGTCTGGCCGGAAGATGCCCCCCTGATTATTCCCCAAGAGGCCAAGGACCTTTCGGGACTTTCGAATCGGACCATGGAAGCGATCCATCTGGTCGAGAGGGTGTCGGGTCTCTCGCCTTCGGCTGCCAGCAACAACTGGGTGGTTTCTGGGAAGAGATCTGTCACGGGGAAACCTATTCTCGCCAACGACACGCATCTACAACTATCCAACCCTTCGGTATGGTGGGAGGTCCACCTGGTCTGTCCAACCATCAATGTCTCGGGGTTTGCGTTCCCGGGAGTTCCGGTGGTCCTGATTGGCCATAATCGTGATGTGGCCTGGGGATTCACGAACGTCATGGTAGACGACGTGGACTTTTACATAGAGAAGATCAATCCGGAAAACCCCAGGCAGTACTGGTACAAAGACCACTGGGAGAATATGACCGTCGCTGAGGAGATGATTGGGGTCAAAGAAGGGGAACCCGTCAAAACGGAAATTCTCGTGACCCGTCACGGCCCCATTGTCGAAGAGGTGAGCAAGGGTTCAGAGGCAAGGGCCGTTTCAGCAAGATGGGCTTTCACAGAGGGCCTTCAGCCAACTCGCGGGATTTACCTGTTGGCGAAAGCCAGAGACATTGAAGGGATAAAGGAGGCCTTGAGGTACGGGGAGTTGCTCGGTCAAAATGTCGTCTTTGCCGACAAGGCTGGAAACATCGGATATTGGTGCTCCGCGATGATTCCTATCCGCCCAAAAGGCGATGGGATGCTTCCGATGCCAGGATGGACAGGGGAGTACGAGTGGAAAGGATACGTCCCCTTTGAGGAGAGGCCTCACGTGATCAACCCGGAAGAGGGTTTCATTGCGACGGCCAATAATAAGGTCACCGCGGAAGGGTATCCCTATCATATCAGTCATTACTGGGAGCCCATGGATCGAGTCACCCGTATTCGCCAGATGCTCATGGCGAAGGAAAAGCTCTCCATTGAGGACTTTCAGCAGATGCAACAGGATGTCTATTCCGTGTCGGCTTCTGAAATCACCCCGAAGTTGGTCCAGGTCCTGAAAAACCGTTTGACCAGCCCGGAAGCCCAAAAGGCCAAAGTCATCCTGTCGAAATGGGATTTCATGATGGAGAGGGACAGTGCGGGGGCGTGCCTGTTTGAGGTGACCTATCGTAAGCTGATGGAGAATATCTTCAAGGACGAACTCGGTGAAGCCCTTTTCGAGGAGTATATCAAAGCCGCCTCGTTTCCCCCCCGGGCTTTGAGAGTTCTGTTCAGGAAAGGTTCGTCACCCTGGTTTGACGATGTCACGACTGCCGCAAAGGAAACGATGGAGGACATCCTGGCAGTGAGTCTAGAACAAATGCTGTCGGAACTCAAAGAACTCCTTGGAAACGATTTGGACGAATGGGGATGGGGCCGAATCCACTCCCTCACCTTTGCGCATGTCCTCGGGGAAAGGAAACCCCTGGATCGGATATTCAATCTAGGACCTTTTCCCCTCGGAGGGAGTCACCTAACCGTCAATATGAGGCAGTACCTATATGAGAAGCCGTATCATACGGTTCATGGAGTCTCCCAGCGAATGATTGTGGATCTTTCAGCCACCGAGGAATCCCTCCGAGTTATCCCGACCGGAGAATCCGGTCATCTCGGGAGTCCCCATCACAAGGATCAGGTAGCGCTCTATCTCGAGGGTCGGTACCATCCGGCCTGGACCGACTGGGGGGAAGTGGAAAAACACAGCGAAGCAGTCCTTATCCTTAAACCTGCATTGTAGCCTATTTGACCAGATCAACCAAAGCGACCAAATCCACGAGATCAACGAAACAGACGAGACCAACGAGATCAACGAAACAGACGAAACAGACGAAATCAACGAGACAGACGAAATCAACGAGACAGACGAGATACACGAAACCAGCGAAACAGACGAGACAGACGAAATCAACGAGACAGACGAGATCAACGAGACAGACGAAACCAACGAGACAGACGAAACCAACGAGGCAGACAAAACAGACGAGACAGACGAAACCAACGTTTTTGATGAGTTCAAACGACGAGCACCCGGGGCTCCACGGCGCTCACCAGTTCACCCACTTGGGTGGCGGCTTCCATCCCTGCCTCTCTGAGTGAAGCTGTGAGCGTCTCCGCCCGAGAAGACGATACGGAAAGAAGGAGTCCTCCGGAAGTCTGCGGCTCAAAGAGAATTTCTTCCTCCTCTCGGGACAAATCCCGATCGATTTGAAGAGACCCGTGAACGAGTTTTCGGTTTGCCTCGTTGCTGCCTGTTGTCTCCCCTTTACGATACATTTCCAAAGTATTCGGGTACAGTTTTAGCCGGTTGTAGAACAGGTTCACCTGTAGACCACTTCCCTTGGCGATCTCCAGGGCATGCCCAGCCATACCGAATCCCGTCACATCAGTGCACGAATCGACATCGAGGCCCAAAGCGATCTCCATCGCTTCTCTGTTGAGCGCGGCCACTTGCGGAAGTATGGGTTCCAATTCATGCCAGGGAAGTTTTCTGGAGCGACAGGCATTAAAAAGAACCCCGGTCCCCAGTGGTTTGGTAAGGATTAAGGCATCCCCGGCTTCGGCACCACAGTTGGTTATGATCCTTTCAGGGTGAATGACTCCGGTAACGGCGAGGCCGTACTTCGGCTCGTTGTCATCCACGGTGTGTCCGCCCGCCATGGAAGCCTCCGCCTCGACGACCTTATCGTAACCACCGCGGAGGATCTCTTTCAGGAAACTCATGTCGAGTTTTTTCGATGGAAACATGACCAGATTCAATGCGACCAGAGGCTTACCTCCCATGGCATATATATCAGAGAGCGAATTGGCAGCGGAAATCTGGCCGAACCAATAGGGGTCATCAACAGGCGGTGTAATATAGTCAACCGTGCTGATCAAGGCCGTATCGGCTGAAAGACGGTAGACCGCCGCATCATCGCACGTCTCGAATCCAACCAACAGGTTTGGATCCTGCGGGGGCTGCAATGTTTGGAGTATGTCCGACAGGTCTGTCGGACTGATTTTGGCCGCTCACCCGCATGTCCGGGCCAGTCTGGTCAGCGTGTTCTTTCTCCAAAACATCTCCATTACCTCGATCCCGACTTTTTGTTCACAAGCTCATCACCATCGCTAATCGATTATCTCACTTTCCGATCACGTTTCGCTAGGAATCAGAATCCACGGTCACATGCCCCCCGGTAGTAGGCGAGCTGTTTCGTATATGGGCGTATTCTGTTCACGAGATCTTCCTGCAAATGTGCGGTGAGCGGCTCAAATTCCTGCTCCGCCTCGACCAGTGTTTGAACATGTTGGGGGGTCGAACATCCAACAATTGCTACCGTGATTTCCTGGGAAAGGGCATAGCGAATGAGTAACTCTGGTGTGATTTTCAGTTTGGGGAGAATGTAATAGGAAGCGCCGAGAATTTTCATGCCGATGATGGCCACCCCCCTTTCTTTTGCCGCAGGGAGGGTAAGATCGAGGAAACCGCCCAATGCCTCTTCCACCGGGTTCACCGGCATCATCACAGAATCCACCGGCCATTCTCGTACAGCCGTGGTCAGGATTTCTGGGTCGTGATGTCCCGTGACACCGATGAAACGGGTTTTCCCAGCGGCCTTGGCCTCCAGGAAAGCCTCCAGGGCACCGCCCTGACCAGCGATCGTCTCAAGCTCCTCCTCAGTCCTGACGTCATGGATCTGCCAAAGATCGAGAGCCTCTGTTCCCATTGCAGATAGTGTCTGGTCCAAGTCTGCAAGGGCTCCTTTCCGGTCCCTGCTTGCCGATTTGCTCGCCTGGAAAATTCTCGCTCGGGCCTCTGGATGTTTTGACCAAATCGAGCCATAGTACCCTTCGCTTCCCGCGTAGACTCGGGCCGAATCAAAATACGTAATCCCTTTAAGGACTGCCTCCCATATGACCGCCTGAGCCCCTTCTGCTTCTCCAAACGTCCGCAGTATTCCCTCACCGCCCAGTCCAACCCGGGTAACCTTCTGGCCAGTTTTTCCAAACATCGTGGTGTCGATCGCTGGAGTGTCCATGTGATCTTTTCCGTTGGCCATCAGACCAATTCCCCATGTCAGTCGATCGTGTACAGGTCAGTCCGGAGAGTTTTCCTCCCTTATCCTATCTAAATCCGTCTTGGATTTCAGCCTGCCTTCGAGATGATGCGGCGGCCTTTTTGGGGTTCAGGAGGGCAAGCCTTCCGCGAATTCATTTGACCGGCAGTAAGGCATGTATCTTCAGTTCAAATAGGAGGCCTTTTTCATTGCCGATGAGGAGCGTGTCTCCGTCGAAGGCCAGGGCCTCACACTGCCATATTTGAAATGGAAAAGTCGATTTCTTCCCCTCCAGGTAATTGGCCGAATCTGAAGGTCTTTCAAAAAGCCAGATGGCGTCGTATGTCAGGACGGCGAGAAAACGGCCGTCAGGCGAAGCGTCTGCACTTGTCACTGGGGATTCGAAATCAAGAGCCCCAGTTCGGATGAGAGGCGTTTTTTCTCCAGGTTCTGCTGTATCGAGTCTGTAGAGCCCCGTGTTTTGTCCTCTCCGGGTTTTTGTGAGGAGATAGATGCTTCCCCTCGCCCAAAACAGGGCCTCGGTATTGAAGGCGCGATAAGGACGCTCAGGAAAGTAGATCGGTATCTTTTCGGCGGCGCCCGTCTCTCGATCCCCGAAGGGATCAGGTTCTTTGACCCGATAGAGTGCGAGCGTTTTTCGGTCAGAGACGTTGTTTCCGATGTCACCGATAATCAGATAGCCCCTGTCGTCCAGCGTAATATCTTCCCAGTCCACGTTTTCGCTCCCAGTGACCTCAATTCCGGACCCGTTTCCAGAAGCTCCAACTGCTGAGCCATCCCCTCGAATTGGATAGATGAAAGGGTTCCCGCCCGAGTCGTTGTGGGTCCAGAATATGTCTGGCCACCGGCTGCTTCTGACCAGCCCCGACGATTCGATGATCGAGGGATCCTGGATCTTTCCCCGTTTCACCAGTCTCGCCAGGGATTCTGGGGAAGCGCCAAGATCCCCCATTGAACCGGGGTGCAGAGCGCAAAGGGTGAGAAAAAGCATGGAAAGGAGAGTAGGGAACTTCAGAGCCGTCGGCATTTGATCCGGGTACTTCGTTTTCAAACTTTTTCGTTGTACTCGCATAACTGTGGGAGGCGGACTCGAAGAAATCGACACACATCCTCAACGAGCATTCGAAGGATCCCTGTCTTCGAGGGGTCTGATCACCCCAACTTCCTTTACGTCTGTGGGAATACCCTCAATCTCCGGAGGGATGAGGTCCTTGTGAGGAAGTTTTTCAGCAGGGATCTTCTCTTTGACCATGACAACGAGGCTGAGCCGCTCGGTTCTTTGGCCGCCTACCTCTTTGAATCCGATTCCGACCCCGATGACATTCCGCCTTTTAAGCAACTCGTTTTCGTGTTTGCTTTTAATCGCCTTGACTTCGGCCAGACGCTGTGATGAGTGAGCGATGGTCATGGATGCCGATACGGATCGAGGTCTGTTCGGATATGGGTAAATCCGATATTTGGTTTTCCCGTCTTGATCCAGCGAAATCAACCTTCCCACAAAACATTGGGCCCTGTCAAGTTAGGGTCATCTTTGGTTTCCGGGCTTTTTGGGGGGATTTCAAGCCCAAGTGGCCCAAATCACTTGAGACCGATCGTCCTTGATTTTGCCCCATAAAGATGTTTAAATCCGTGCCAATGAATGAACTTCGAAACGAATTCTCCTGGTCCAAAACCAGAGACGAGGTTTTTCAAATCTGTCCCAGGCAGTACTACTTCCGGTACTATGGACACTGGGGGGGCTGGGACCAAGACGCGCCGGAGAGAACGAGGCAGATCTATATCCTCCGGAATTTGAAGAATCGATACATGTGGGCGGGAGAGAAGGTTCATGAATGCATTCAACACACCCTGAGAAATCTCCAGCGAGGGATCCCCATCCTTGACGTGGATCGCATTGTTTCGATCACCCTCAACCGTATGAGGGAGGAGTTCAGATCGTCCAGAGAGAGGCGATACCTGATTCATCCCAAAACCTGCGCCCTTTTTGAGCACGAATACGAAGCTGAGGTTGACGACGCTGAGTGGAAGCGAGTCGCAGAGAGCGTGGAGGCCTGTCTGAGAAACTTCTATGGTTCTGAGGTATTTTCGATGCTTCGGGAACTTCCTCGAGAGAAGTGGTTAGAGGTGGAGAACTTTTCATCCTTCTACCTCGAGGGGATTAAGGTTTGGGCGGTTATCGACTGTAGTTTTCGGACCGATGATGGCGCGACGATCATCGATTGGAAGACTGGCAGGGGCCCTGAGAGCGACATCTCGCTCCAACTGGCCTGCTATGGGATGTATGCTGTCAATCAGTGGGGTTTCGACGCAGAGCAGGTCAAACTGGTTGAATACAATCTTCTGACCGACCAGATTGCGGAGTTTTCTATCAGTCCAGGCGAGATTGAAAATGCCCGGGCATACATCAGGGGGAGTGTTGCCGATATGCAGTCCCTGTTAATCGAGATCGAAAAGAACGTGCCCAAACCGGAAGGCTTCTTCGAGAAGGTCAAGGATGAGAAGATCCGGAACCGGTGCAACTTTAGAAAAGTATGTGACTAATCGTTTCAATGACGCTTGCCGATCGTTTTCCTGGAATATCCTTTGCACCCCGAGGCAGTCGATTCTGAAATCTCTCGTCATCGAAAATGTGCTGGTATTCAGAGGGTAAATAGGTGGAGCAATGGCCCAAGTGACTCTCATCACCGGGGGATCGACACCTGAACGGCACGTGGCCTTAGCCGGTGCCGCGCAGGTTGTTGATGCCCTGCGGGAAGGGGGGTATGGGGTTACGGTCGTTGATACCTGTACGGGGGTGTTGTCCAAAAACGAGGAGGAACGCCTCCTCGTGTCTTCAGTCGGGAGTGCACCGCCGAGCCCGGGAGAGCTGCGGGAGCTGGAAAAATCCGAAAGATTGACACAATTGGTTGAAATCGACGCGGTCCAAGATAGCGACATCCTCTTTCTGGTTCTCCATGGCCGACAGGGGGAGGGAGGAGAATTTCAGGCCCTGCTTGAGCTTGCCGGTCTCGAGTTTATCGGAAGCGGTTCACTGGGAAGTGCGCTTGCCATGGACAAGGATATTTCCAAGCGGCTGTTTCGAGATGCGCAGATCCCCACGGCCGAGTGGGTCAAATGGCCTGCTGATGAGGCCGAGATCTCCTTATTAGGCTATCCCCTTGTGGTCAAGCCCTCGAAAGTCGGCTCCACGGTGGGACTCACAGTTGTCGAGTCTATCTCGGAAGTCGAGGGAGCCGTCCAGGAGGCATTGCAATTCGATAACGAGGTCATTCTGGAACGTTATACTGGCGGAAGAGAATTCACCGTGGGGATACTGGGCGAGCAGCCTCTTGCTGTCGGCGAAATCATCCCGCGTCACACGATCTTTGATTACGAATGCAAGTACACCCCGGGTATGGCAGAAGAGGTATTCCCGGCAGAGATCAGTGAGAAACTCGCCAGCCAACTCCAGTCACTTGCACTCCAGGTCCACCGCGTGCTCAAACTTCGCGATTTCTCCCGCGTTGACTTTAGAGCCGATAGGAACGGCTCTCCCTTTTGCCTGGAGGCAAATACCCTGCCCGGCTTGACCGCGACAAGCCTCTTGCCACAGTCGGCGGCCGCCGTCGGTATCGACTTCGCAGAACTATGTCACCGGCTCTGCCAACTTGCCCTTGGCCGGAAGGCTTTACGTTAGCGTGACGCCCCGCCAAAGACCTCTTTGAGAATGTCTGTTACTCGTGCCACGGGATCTTGACGAATCTTCCGTTCTTCCTCCGCAACCATAAAAAAGAGACCGTCGAGCCCTTTGTTCGTCACGTATTCATCCAGATCAAAGCTGAGACTGTCTGCGAAGGGAATCGTACTGAGCTTTTCGTCCAGTTCCTGATATGATCGGGTAACGCCCACCTCTGACATGGCCTTATGGACAATGGGCTCGAAAAGCGCGTAGAGGGGGCTGCGGGTTTTATCCTCAAAGTAAAGGGTCGCTTCATTGTCTCGTCCCTCGAGGATCTTGCGAGCATCTGAAATGGTCATCTCCTTGATCGCGTCGACGAAGAGAGACTTTGCCTCAGGAGCGGCCCGCTCCGCTGCCCGGTTCATGCTCAGCTCAAAAGCGTCCACCTTCGGACCATATCCAACGCCGCGAAGGATCTTTTCCACTTTCTGGACGTCTTCCGGCAGCGGAATATGGATATTGGGATTCTTAAGATACCCATCAATCTGGGACACGTTTGAGACTGCATTCCCCGTACCGATCGTAAGGGCCTCCTTGAGTCCCTGGATGATCTTGCTTTCAGAAAGCTCCTCCCCGGTGACGGCTTTTTCGATCCCAATCTCGTCGAGACCCTTGAGAATATCGGTGAGCTGACCATATGCAGAGGTCGGTGAAAAGCTGACAAGACCGAGAAGGAGAAGCGTTACGATACATTCCCTCAATTTCATGACCTTCGATCCCCCCTTATTTGCATTATTTGTCTATTATTAAAGCCTAGTCCAGGCCTCCATTTCAAGCTCAAAGACCAGGGACGGGAGGTTCGGGAATTCTTGGGCCGGTGAATCCAATCGCGAGGGTCAGCCAGCGAGTCTATAAACATTCAGTCCCTCCCTTTTCCCCTTGACATTGACGGGTGGAAGACGTTCCGTCTCAAAAACGCCAGTCAGAAGATCATGGGTGGTCTGGCTCAGAATGACATCGCAGGAGAATTCCCGAGTCAGGCCGGAAATCCGGGAGGCGGAATTTACCGTATCGCCCACGAGGGCGTAGGAAACCCGTTCTCGACTGCCAATATTCCCTGCCAGAACGGCTCCGGTATGGATTCCGATTCCGTGGTGCAGGGGTTCGAAACCCTCCTTCGTGAGATTCTGATTCAATGAAGTGAGTCGTCTTCTCATCTCCAATGCGGCCTGAACCGCCATGTCTGGATGGCCCTCGTAATCCACTGGGGCACCGAATACCGCCTCGATTTCATCACCCACATACTGCAGGACGAGCCCCCGGTTCTCTTTGATGGCCTCGGTCATTTCAGAAAAATACTGGTTCATAATGGCCACGACGTGGTTCGGGTGGGTGGACTCCACAAAGGGGGTGAAATCCCGAAGGTCGGAAAACAAGAGGGTCACCCGTTTCATTTCTCCATCAAGGGGAATCCTCCCCTTCAGGATCTCATCGCGAATCTCCTGGCTGACGTATCTTCCAAAGGATTCCTTGATGAGTTCAGACTCCTTCAACCCCTGGATCATGCGATTGAACCCTTCTCCGAGGGTTCCGATTTCATCGTTCGAGACAACCGGGATTTGAACATCCAGGCTTCCCTGGGCAACCTTTTTCATCCCAGATTCCATGTCTTTCAATGGATGGGAGACGCTTCCAGCGACGAGCACTGACAGCCCAAGTGACATCCCCACACCCACCAGGACGAAAAAGATGATCATTCCCAGCAAACCCCCGATGATGGGGTGCCCTGTTGCGGGATCGGCTGACAGCAAAGCCGACGCTTTCACGTACGCCCCGACCCCCACGAGTGTTAAGGGGACCAGACTGATCATGAGGAAGACGATCAGGAGGCGTTTCTCCACGCTCAATTTGAAAGCCCCCTGAATTTGGCTCAGCTCCGCCGTGGGGAAGAATTGGGCGATCTTTGTTCGCCAGATTCTCTCGCAGGAGAAAAAGACGAAAAGCGCTGTGAGGGAGCCTCCGATAAAGGTGATTCCCATAAACACTCTCAGGCCGTCAATGATAGATACTTCTTTGGTACCAAAGAGAGAATGGAGAATTGCTGGTTCAAAGAGACCGAAGAGAAACCCGGCCATGAGCCAGGCCAGCAAATTTATTCCCGCTGTCACGGGAACCAGATTGATCGCCTTTCTTTTTATCGTCTCTGCCGTGCTTTGGTCCAGATCCTCGATGGACAGGCTCCCATCGGCGATTGGACACAGAGGACGAGACCAACGTCTGGTCGCGAGCGCAACAATCAGAAATATCGATGCCGTGCCGACAAGAAAATAGATGTAGTGGTAAATGGTCGGCCCCCCAGGAAAGATCCCTGTTTCAATGTAAGTAAAATAGAAGAAGGTCAACAGGGCACCGAATGCATTCTTGGTCATGAATGACAGGGTAAATCTCCTCATCGTGACGATCTCCTCTGATCTGGTGTGGCCGTCCAATAGCCGTGCAGGCCATCTACCCTTTATCCGAGGTTTCGTGGACTCTTTTGTCACTGGCAAAAAGGGGACGGTCGGTCCTCTCTATATTAACAGAACTCATTTTCAAATCAACTTTTCGCGCGTGTCCCTCCGAAAAGGGAATCTGGCTTACTCGGCGGTCTGTGTAAATCTATGAGATTCTTCTTGACCGTCACGTGCATCCTCCGGTAAATGTTTCCTATCCGAAAGATGGGTCGGTACGGCTCATATTGCTCCAACTGGGGTGGACAGGACGGCCTCAAGGAAGAGACACCCATGAGCGTGAAAATCGTCCTCGGAATTCTTATCATCCTCGGGGTTTCCCTTGTGGGTGCACGGAAGTCCTTTATCCGGATGCGATTTCCCATTGTAACCGAATACTTTTTCCTCACCGGAACGGAATTCATTTTGGTTGGCCTTTGCCTGGGTCATAGTTTTCTGAACATTCTCGATCGAAGCACACTCTCGAGTCTGAGCCCATTTATCAGTTTGCTTCTCGGATGGATTGGTTTTCTCTACGGGATGCAGGTCGAGTTTCAAAAACTCCGCAAATTCCCCCGATCCTATTGGAGGGCCACCGTTTCTCAATCTATCCTGACGATGATTTTCGTGTTTGTTGTTTTCCATGGACTTTTTCGTCGATTGTTTCCTGCGAACCCGATGCATGCGCTGGTGGCTCCTGTTGTGCTCTCAGTGACGGCCGGAACTACGGCTCAATCGGTTCTGGCCTTAGTTACCGAACAGACAAGAGTCCGTCGGACAGAAATCGTCAGTCTGATTCGCTACATATCCAGTCTGGATGGCCTCGTGGGTTTGGTCATTTTTGGACTTCTCTTCTGCTATGTCCAACCGAACTCCCCTGGGGAGACGGGGTCGTTTGCTTTTTGGAGTTTGGTTGCGATCAACCTGGGACTTGGAATCATTGTGGGGTTTCTCTTCAACTCTCTCATCATTCGAAGACTTTCCAGTGAAGCGCTCCTTCTCATCGTGATCGGTATGGTTACTTTCAGCGGGGGAATCGCGGCCACCCTTCATCTCTCCCCGCTTTTCGTATGTATGATCATGGGGATGGTGGTCGTGAACCTCTCTCGCGCGAAGGAACGAGTGATTGAAACCCTCACCCATGCTGAGAGACCGGTTTACCTTATCCTCCTGGTTTTTGCGGGGGCCATATGGCGCGTGGGAGATCCGATGTTCTTCCTCTTCGCCCTCGTTTATTTGGTCGTTCGTTCTGTGGGGAAGTTGGTGGGTGGTTATATTTCGGTTCATGGGTTGGCGGGCATTCCATCGCCTGGGAGTGTCGGTCTTACATTGCTCTCCCAAGGGGGCATTGCCGTTGCCATCGTCGTGAATTTTCAACAAGCCTATCAATCAGAAGTCACGGATGCCGTGATGACGATTGTTCTTCTCGCTGCAATGATCAATGAACTGATTAGCCCATATCTGGCGAGAAGGGTTTTCGACCACTACGAGGGAAAATGACGAGGGTATTCACATCGATTGCAATCGTGGCGCTCATGACGCTCATCCATTTCCTCGGCCCCGGAGAATCCCTGGCCGGGGAAAACGAGGCCACAATCGCCTTCGGGTTTCTTCTTCTTATCGCCTACCTGATGGGAGAGATTTTCTCTGGCCTCTCGCTTCCCAGAATAAGTGGTTACATCTTCACCGGCATCCTATTTGGTCCCCATGCAATCGATTTTGTCAGGATTGAAATGGTCCATCGGTTGAAGATCATCGATGACCTCGCGCTCACTTTCATCGCTCTGGCGGCTGGCGGGGAGCTGCGAATCAAGGATCTGCGAGACCGGCTTCGAAGTATTCTTTATACGATTCTCTCGCTCACCGTCATCGTGTGGACAGGCGTCAGCCTCTTCGTTTTTGTCGGATGGCAGCTGATTCCTTTCTTTCGGGGGATGAGTTTCCCGGTCATTTTCTCCATCGCGATTCTCCTAGGGGTGATATCGGTGGCGAGGTCCCCTTCATCTGCCATTGCCATTATCAAAGAGTCCCGGGCGAAAGGTCCATTTACCGAGGGAGTCCTTGGAGTCACTGTGGCCATGGATGTCCTGATCATTATCCTTTTTGCTGCGGCTTTGTCTGTTGCCACTATTGTGGCCCAACCTGGACAGTCTTTCGATGTTGGATCTCTGGTCGTACTATCCGTTGAGATCTTTCTGTCTCTCTCGATCGGCTGTGTGATGGGCTTGCTCATTGCATGGTACATCAAACAAATTCGAGTTTATCTGGCCGTTTTTCTCCTCGCCATGACGTTTTCAGTCGCCAAGTTCTCTCCCTTTCTCGGACTCTACATGGAACACTTATTTCGGGTCGCGATACATCTCGAACCGCTCCTCATCTGCTTGGCCGCAGGTTTTATCATACAAAATCGTTCTCCCCAGGGAGAAAGTCTGATGGCTGCGATTGACCGGTCATCGCTTCCGGTGTACGTCATTTTCTTCGCCCTGACTGGCGCGGCTCTCGATTTAGGGGCGTTAAAACAAACCTGGCATCTCGCGGTTATTTTGGTGGGCGTCAGAATCGCTATGATCTGGCTGGGTGCCTTTTGGGGAGGTCGCGCCAGCGGTGATCCTCCCCGGTTTTACAGGAACAGCTGGCTTGCCTTCATCACGCAAGCAGGGGTTTCTCTCGGACTCACCGCCATCGTGGCCAAACGATTTCCGGAATGGGGCACCACCTTCGCCACCCTTGTTGTCGCGGTAATTGCCGTAAACCAATTCATCGGCCCTATCGCTTTTAAGGCGGCCCTGAGGAGAGTCGGAGAGGCACGATTGGAAAAATGAACTTGGTCAGCTCTTATTTGGAAGGACCAAGATGGGAGAAGTAGCTCACCGGTGCGGTAAACAGAACACCAATGGTCGGTTCCTGAAACTGAAGACACGTCTCTTCGATGAAGGCGATTGCCTCTTTCAGAATCTCCTCCTCACGGATAACGGAAAAGACGGTCTTATTGTGGGCCCGCCCACCGGTGGTCATTGACCTGAATCCAGCAAAGATAGGGATATCCTTGCTGATCACTTGAAGCATCCCCATGGTATCGACAACGGTAGCACCGGACACACCGATATCCAGGAGGCCCGTCAGGATCTCATCGAGAAGCTCTTCCTTGTTGAGAACAAAAACCAACAGATGCATGGAATTCCTCTCAATGGTGGGCGATCTGCCCTTCGATCTCCTGAATGATCAATAAGACCTTATCGGAGTCGGAGACCCGTTTCAGTCTCTTGGGGAGTGAGGTGTGATTTGCCATTCGAGTAACTGCGGCGAGCGCCTTCAGACTGAGATCGGTCCTTTGGTTATTCACGACAATCATCATGATGACCCTCACGGGCTTTTGATCCAGAGCCTGAAAGTCGAGCTCCTGGCTCAAAATGGCGACACCGATTGCCATGTCTTGCATTTCTGGTGAAGCGGCGTGTGCGACAGCGAGGCCCTCTCCAATACCTGTGGACATGAGTTTCTCCCGTGCGATGATACTTCTGAACAGCTTCTTTTCGTTTTGAATCAGTCCGGCGTCCTTAAAGGCCAGGATCATCCGGCGTAGGGCGTCAGCCTTATTTTTGGCTTTGAGCTCCGTTAGGATGAGATCTTTTCTGATGTGTTGGAATAGCTTCATGCGGTCATACCGAGAATCCCTCAAGACCCTAAATGATCGGCACGAAGAAAAAGGATCTTTCGGAACCAAAGCCGCTGCCCTGAGAAATGGGACGGCTCATCGTGGAAATCGAGCCAAGCCCAACCTTAGCAGATCGTATCCTCTTTTACAATAGCCAGTGCGCTTCTCCACCATTGACCTCAACCCCAGAATTTCCTAGGATAGTCTTCTTTACCAGGTCAGAGGTTCATGGATAGACGGGGGATAGGGACTATGGAGAAGGACTGTGTCTTTTGTGGAATTATTAGCGGAGTGAGACCCGCTGATCTCCTTTATCAGAACGAATCCCTGGTGATCTTCAAGGATATCCATCCACACGCTCCAATTCATTGGCTTATTGTACCGCGAAGGCATATCAGAAGTCTCAACGATCTTGCGGAGGAGGAGGGAGATATCATCGCTGAGATGATCCTCAGGGCGAGGCAGATGGCAAAGGAACATTCGATTGCTGCATCAGGTTACAAACTCCTCTTTAATGTCGAACGCGGCGGCGGGCAGGTGATCTTTCACCTTCATCTCCACTTGCTGGGTGGATGGTGAGAGAACAAAATTTCCATTTCTCGCTCGCTCTCCCGCCGGGGCGGTATCCGTCGAGGCCTCAGAGTTCGCAGGGTGAAAACTTGGTGCATGAGAACATTTGCCTCTCAGGGAGAATCGGATCTGGGCTGAGGCGGAATGTGCGTCCCTCGGATATATGTTATACTATCGAGCCATTTCCGGGATCCAGTTGGAAAGCGAGCAATAGCGGGTCTTTCTAAGAACGAGGGAAGGCCAGCCATGAGGCCATGTTAGATATCAAATACATCAGACAGAATACTGAAGCTGTTAAGGCCAATTGCCGGAATCGAGAGATCGAGGTGGATGTGGACCGGGTGCTGGATCTTGACAGTCAACGGCGAGACCTCCAGTTCAGAACGGACAACCTTCGGAAAAGGGTGAAGGAGCTATCAGAGGCAATTCCCGGCGAAAGCGATCAGGCCCGACGAGACAAATTGGTGGCCGAAGCAAAAAAGACCAAGGAAGCGGTCGCCCAAAACGAGAGGAACCTGAAGGAAGTCCTAGAGGTGTTCCATGAGGAGCTCTCAAAGATCCCGAACATGAGCCATCCAGACGCACCGATTGGGACGGGAGAGGAAGAAAACCGAGAAATCCGGCGTGTCGGAGAGATTCCAAAATTTAGCTTCGAGCCGAAAAGTCATGTGACACTCGGAGAGGAACTGGACCTGATTGATTTTGAGGGAGGTACCCGTGTTGCAGGACAGAAATTCTACTACCTCAAGAACGAGGCGGTTTTATTGGAGTATGGACTCATCAAATACGCCGTGGATATGCTGGCCCAGGAGGGGTTTACCCTCTATGCCACTCCTGATCTGGCCCGGAGCGAAATCCTGGACGGAATAGGATTCAACCCCAGGGGTGAAGAGACCCAGGTTTATTCGGTTGCGAAATCAGATCTCTGCCTTGTTGGCACAGCGGAAATCACACTTGGAGGGCTCTATGCGAATCAGATTCTCCCCGAAGATAAATTGCCGCTGAAGCTTCTCGGCATCTCCCACTGTTTTCGAACCGAAGCTGGTGCCCCGGGACGGGCCGCAAAAGGACTGTACCGAGTTCACCAGTTCACCAAGGTGGAGATGTTCGCCTTCACGCGTCCCGACGAGTCTGAGGACATGCACGAGTCCTTTGTGGTTCATGAGGAAGCCATTTTTCGCGGTCTTGGAATACCTTACCGGGTCATGGAGATCTGCACCGGGGACCTCGGTGGCCCGGCCTACCGGAAGTACGATCTGGAAGCTTGGATGCCAAGTCGCGGGGACCACGGGGGATGGGGGGAGGTGACGAGCACCTCAAACTGTACCGACTATCAGGCCCGCCGTTTGAAGATCCGCTACAAATCCAAGGAGACCGGAAAAAACGAGTTTGTCCACATGCTGAACGGGACAGCCGTCGCCATCAGTCGGGCGCTCATCGCCATTATGGAGAATTTCCAACAGGCTGACGGTTCCATCGTTGTTCCGGAAGTCCTCAGGAAATACACGGGATTTGACGTGATCAAGCGCAAGAACTCTGGCTAATCCGGGTTTCCATTCGGATTTTCGGTCAAAAGGAATAGCCGTTTCTTAACCACCGAGACTCAGAGGACACAGAGGGTTAGTAATTTTTTGCCCATCGGGAGACGACGATGGGCAAAAAAGGCAACCACCGCTGCTCGGCCGAGACCTCTCGTTTGCCGGGATCTCCCGGCGAACGTGAAAAGGATATCTCCGCGTTCTCTGCGACTCTGTGGTGCGCCAGGAGGTTATTATCTGTCGCTGATAGGCGTATAGACACAGGACTCAGGACCGCAATATCTGCCGATATAATCGGCTTTGGGTCGGTAGAGCATGGGTTTCGGCTGCGCTTCGGCATATTTCTCTTCAATGATGTGGGCGGTCCATCCGGATATCCGTGAAATCGCAAAGACTGGGGTGAAGAGATCGCGGTCTATTCCCATCATATGATAGACAGAGGCGCTGTAGAGATCGACATTGGGATAGATGTCCTGTCCTTTCCTGTTCTTGAACTCCTCTCGGGTGACGGTTTCGATGAGGTGGGTCATCTCATACCACT
>CAYFYO010000019.1:50469-50666 GCA_964347335.1 uncultured Thermodesulfobacteriota bacterium | reverse complement strand
CATATTCCTATGACGAGATCTATCAACTCACAGACGTCGACTACCCTGATGGCTACCCTTTTTCTGACGCAACATATACCTTCGATGCCGTCGGTAATAGGATTACAACGGTCAACGGCGGTAGCATCACGTACACAGCCAACAGTGTGAACCAGTACACCGATGTGGGTGGAACCCCTTATACTTACGATGCGAAC
>CAYFYO010000019.1:0-50324 GCA_964347335.1 uncultured Thermodesulfobacteriota bacterium | reverse complement strand
ACGCGTTATATCTATGATGGCGATCAGGTGATTGCCGAGGATGACGGTGCTGGAGCACTTCTGAGGAAATTCATATACGGCCCGGGAATCGACGAACCGCTCATGCTGGAAGACGTGAGGACAGGGCAGGTTTACTGCTACCATTTTGATGCGCTGGGTTCAATCACAGAGATAAGCGATTCCACAGGTAAAGTAATCGAAAAATATGAGTACAGCGTCTACGGAAGACCCATCGTATGGGACGCTGCCGATCAAATCCTCACGGATTCCGCCCTAGGCAATCCTTATCTGTTCACTGGCAGGCGATACGATCCCAAGATCGAACTTTTCTATTACAGGGCCAGATATTATTCGCCGGCCCTCGGAAGATTCCTCCAGACGGATGCTGTTGGTTACCTGGACAGCATGAATCTCTATTCCTACGTCACGAACAACCCCGTCAATTTCATTGACCCATTGGGATTATCGAAATGGAGTTGGAAGGCTTTTGGTCGAGGGGTCTTGAAAGGGTTAGTCGGGGTAGCAATAGGGGTGGGTATAGTCTTATTATTACCGGAAGTAGTTATCGGAAGTACTGTCTTTGTCGTAGTTGCCGGCGGGCTGGCAATCGTTGGGGCGGCGGGGTTGGGTTTATCTACTGGTGCGGTCATCACCGGCCAGACGATCACAGGGAGGGAACTCAGCGGTGAAGAACGCAGTGAGCTTGCCGGAGGCGTGCTGGTTGGATGGGCCACCTTGTTCGGTGCCCTGGGGATGCAGTATGCTAGGGCTAGCCAGGTTGGAAGAACGAGCGGCGATTTTACATCCGATCTATCAAAAAGCAGAGCCCTTACGAGGTCGGGGCATCGTTATGCGGCAAACAAGCAACTTCATGATGCAATGAGAAATGACCCGAAACTGAGAGGACGGATTGCGCAAAAGTAAGGCTCTGAAACATTCGAGCGAACAAGTACGATGGGGGCCGGAAGACGGAATCCAAGAGGAGCCGAATGGCATCATGACCCAAACAACCCGAACAAATTACACCTAATGAAGTCCAGTCGACATACGCAGTTTCATCAAGAGCATGGTGAAGCAGGTGGATGGTCCAAATTCCATAGGAACCGATAGGCAGGAGGTCCGGTAGATGGCGTCCGTGCGAATTCGGGTCTTAGAAGAACTACAGAGGCGAGGGATCGAGACAAATGCCTCCCTCCCTGAAATTGAACCTGGAGAACTTCGACCGCCCCGGGAGGTGGCAAGCAGGATCATACAGCTCTATGGGCTCATTGGGCTTTCGATGGAGGAGGTTGATCAGGCTGGTGTAAGGGATTGGCTGATGGAAGTGGGCGTTTTCGACTCCCTGGAAGATAACGAGAAGAAATTGTTCGAGATAAGCCAAGAAGGGTACTCGCGGCAGCAGCTTGTAGATCTTTCTTGGATGAGGGAATCCCTTTACGCATTGGGATGGTCAGGATTGCTGATTCCTGATCTGCATTTTCCGAACACCGAGTGCTCCTTACAGAAATTGTTTCCGAAAATTCCACCTGAGGTGTCAGTCCGCCGTTTTGTTAGGTCCTTTCGGCTGCGGGACCCAAATGAAATCCTGTATGAGGCAGATCTTCATTACTGTCTTCATTGGGCTTTGAGAGAGTCCGATAGGACCGGCGAGCCAAGGAATCGTTACAATGTGATACTGGACGTAGTCATTGAACGACGCAGAGCATTCGAATGGCTGGTGTCCACCGAGTCGTGGGGCGAAATCTTACTGAACACTTGATTCTTAGTCCTTTTCGGCCAGGTTCGTCACGTAACTTCCGAGGTATGGTTTCACATCATATGGGGGAACCTTCGACCAAAAAAAAACGGAGGACTTGAGGCTCACGAGCGGAGGACGGTCAAAGAATTATGCATTTCGTTTCCGTTTCTTGATACTGAACATTGATGTGCCTCTAAGGGCCTCGCTGAACAAAGGAATCAGAGGGAGGCTGACGACATGCGAAGTGTGGCTGGAATAACAGTATTAATGTTGTCCATACTTTTGGTTGGCCCGTCTTGGGCTCGGGAATCTCCTCTAAACATCACAGAGACCAAGGTGGAACCAAGCACTTTGAGTCAAGGGAGTCAGGCGCTCATCTCCTGTCGCGTTGCCCATCCCGAGGGCCACGCCTCTATCAAAAGGGTCGCCGCTGTAGTCTCCTATGAGGAGTGGAACACATCATACCCGAGGCTGTATGACGACGGAACCCATGGAGACAGAGTCGCTGAAGATGGGATCTATTCCCTGGAGATCACGGCGGGTGATCTGCCAGGGGAGTTGAGAATCGTCTTTATCGCTGTCGATAAGGACAGAAACGAAATCGAATCTGAGCCTGTAATCGTGACAGTCACATCATAATCTTCTCGGGCGAGTGATGAATTTTCTAAAGTACTTGACCTCTGCTTTAATCTCAGGATGTTTGCTATTCCTGCCCCTTTTGGCATCCTCTGGTGCGATGGCAGAGACAATCGCCTTTTCCTCCTATTTGAGTGGAGGCTGGCAGCTTTGGAGTATGCAATCAGATGGCACGGGGTTGATCCAGTTGACGAACTCCGGCCATGAGGCTCATTACCCCGGATGGTCACCGGATGGGAGGAGTCTTGCGTACGCTGACAACGAAGGTCAGATTTGGGTCATGCAAATCGGCGGTAAACCCAAAAGGCTTCCAAATCTTCCTCCGAATTGCAACTATCCATCCTGGTCACCGGATGGAAACAAAATCGCGTTTGTCTGCTACTCTTTCCAGGACCGGAAAGAAGAGAGTGAAATTTGGATTGCGAATCTTGAGAAAGGTACAGTCCGGCAATTGGCAGCGCAGGAAGGTATCCAAAAATACCCTGCCTGGTCTCCCGATGGAACAACCATTGCATACACGACAGGTTATCGGATGGGCAGCAACAGGATTATTGAAGAGCTGTGGGTCGTCGACCATGACGGCTCCAGGCCGAGCGCTCTGGTGTCCGACGACTTCTCCAATATCCAACCTGACTGGTCACCCACTGGAGAAAGGATCGCCTTTGCCTCCGACAAGACCGGGAATATGGACCTTTGGGTCGTGGACAAGCGTGGGAAGAATGCCAGGCAGTTGACCTCTGATGGATCCTATGACGGAGACCCGAGCTGGTCGCCAGATGGTTCAAAGATCTGTTTTGTATCCACCCGAAGCGGCAGGATGGAGGTTTGGTTGATGGACAGTAAAGGCGGAAATTTGAGGCCGCTAACAGGCCTTTCGAACTTGGAGGCAGAAAGCAAGGAGCCCAGTTGGGCACCTTGAGGGATTGCAGATAAACGGAATGCATTTCGTGAAGAACCGAATTCTTCGTATCCTATTCTTACTCATAATATCTGGATGCGCCGCTCCACAGCCCGAGCCTGAGAAATTCCCCCCACCCCCTCCACCACCAGAACCCATTCCATTCGAGATTTCTGAGGTCAGCATCGACCGAAAAAGGTTTGATCCTTCGAAGGGGGAAGATGTGACCCTATCCTACCGGGTTTCCCGGCCGGCCAAGTCGATGATTAAGATATTCGACCCCGAAATGAAACTCGTTCGAGAGCTTTTTTTGGAGAATCCAGGAGAACTGGAATCCAATTATGTTCGATGGGACGGGAGAGATCTAGTGGGAAGGACCGTGCCGGACGAGGCCTATTTTTTCACAATTGAGGCAAGCGACTTTCATGGGAATTTCACGTTTTACGACCCGACCGTGATCTCTGGCAGGGAGGCTTTCTCCCCCGAAGCTAGGTTTGACAGTGGAAGGCACTTGCTTTCATATCAGTTGGAAAGAGATTCGAGAGTGAATATCCGGGTTGGGATATCTGGAGGACCATTGCTCAAAATCGTCTTGAATTGGTCTCCAAGGACCTCTGGCCACCATGAGGAGGAATGGGACGGGATGGATGAGTCCGATGTCATCGATGTCCTAAATGAGAGAGCTTATCGACTGAGTGTTGAGACCGTGGGTCTCCCTGAAAACAGCATCATAGCCAAAGGCAATGCAGACTACGATTATTTCGAATACAAGACGGAAATTGCACCTGACAGGCCCAAGAAGCCAGAACGGCCCCGCCCTAAGGCGAAGACGCTCGGGCTTGGGCCTGACCCAATGGTTCCAAGGAGAATGGGCCCAGAACCGAAATTCCGTTTGGTTTTGCCGAGTGGCATCAAACGGACCGAGGACGGCCTCCCCATCGTCGGAGGCAAAACACCGATAAGAGTCATCCTAGACGAAAAGGTCAAAAGATATATTACCGAGGAGAGATATGAAATCGTGGTTTTTGTGGATTTTGAGTTTGTCACGGAGATGGAGGAGGGGTTTTCGCCGATTACCTTTCTATGGGATACTCGTAAGCTGGATAACGGTGAACATATTCTAACCGTCAATGTGGTGACCCTGAGTGGTCGTGTGAGTAGTGGGAGTCTGCGGGCGGTGGTACAGAATCGATTGGAATGAGGTTCAGATGGGAAGGTTTGGTTCTGTTCTGATCCTGATTTTCTCTCTTTTGGCCGTATTCGGCTGCTCAAAAAGCCCTGTGAAACAAGTTGTTGTCTACACATCTCTTGATCAGGTATTTTCAGAGCCGATCCTCGGGGATTTTGAGAGGGAAACAGGGATCAAGGTCAAGGCCGTTTACGATGTGGAAGCTTCCAAGACGACTGGCCTCGTCAATCGGCTCATCGCTGAGAAAGAGAGGCCAAAGTGCGATGTTTTCTGGAACTCTGAAGTCGGCCGGACAATCGTCCTGAAGCAAAAAGGAATTCTCACGTCCTATCGATCTCCGTCGGCCGAAGGTATCCCTCAAAAACTCAGGGATACGGAAGGCTACTGGACGGGGTTTGCTGCCAGGGCCAGGGTCCTGGTCTATAACACGAAACTCCTCGATGAGAAGGATCTGCCGCAATCCATCTTTGAGCTTACCGACCCGAAGTGGAAAGGTAAGCTGGGTCTCGCATATCCTCTGTTTGGCACCACGGCAACCCATGTTGCGGCCCTGTACGTTAGCCTGGGAAAGGAAAAGGCTGAAACGTACCTGAAAGCCTTAAAGGCGAACGATGTCGTCATTGTGGACGGAAACTCCGTTGTCCGTGATCTGGTGGTGGACGGCGAGATCCCCCTAGGTTTTACCGACACGGATGATGTGAATGTGGCCGTCCAGTCTGGCAAATCAGTTGATATGATATTCCCGGACCGGGATGGATTTGGGACCCTCCTTATTCCAAATACGGTGGCCCTGATTAAGGGTTCTCCCCATCCGGAGGAGGGGAAGGCATTGATCGACTATCTCCTGAGCAGAGAGGTCGAAAGCCAGCTTGCCTTTTCTGAATCTGCCCAGATACCCACCAGAGACGGCGTGAAGAGGCCTCCCCACATACCAGATATTTCTTCTATCCAAATTATGGATGTCGACTATCACAGGGTGGCCGAGAAGATGGATGAAGCGGCACGGTTCTGCCAGAACCTTTTCATAAGATAGACTGGATGAAACCACCACGTTTTTTCTCCCCAACGATCGCACTCCTTTTCATTATCATTGTGCTTGCGCCCATCCTCTACCTGATGATAGCCTCCCTTTGGACAACGGGGGTTGGACGCTCAGCCGTCTCCTTTTTTGAGAAGCGCCACATTATCCTCGCCCAAAACAGTCTCACTGTTGGCACTGGCGTCACAGTCTTTTGTCTGGCTCTCGGCGTTCCCCTATCCTTTCTCCTCTACCGGACAAACCTCTGGGGAAGACGGCTGTTTGGAGCTATTTATCTGATCCCTGTCCTGATTCGGCCTTACATCCACGCCATTGTCTGGAGCCGTCAGAGTCCATTAATCAAGAAACTACTCTCCGCGGATATTCACAGCCTGTGGGGTGTGATATTTGTCCTGACCCTGGCCTATTTTCCTTTTGTGATTCTGGCGACATCGAGTGGCCTCCGGTCCATGGACCGAGACTTGGAGGAGGCCTCCCTTCTGTCTCATGGAAGATGGAAAACCATGACCCGCATTACCCTTCCTCTTATTGGGCCTCATGTACTCTCGGGGGCAGTCTTTGTTTTCATATTCTCTATCACCGATTTCGGCGTACCCGATATTTTACGAGTGAAGGTCTATCCTATTGAAGTCTTCATACAGTTTAGCGCTTTCTATAACGAAACGGCCGCCACGATTCTCTCACTGCCCCTTATGGCGACGGCTCTTTCTCTGGTTCTCCTGATGAGATGGTACATGAAGGATCGGTCTTACATCCAGATCGGTGGTGGCTTTTCACAACCAAGAGTCTATGATTTGGGATGGTACAATGCACCGGTCCTTGGTTCTTGCCTCATAATCTTCGGCCTTTCGCTAGGCCTTCCCATGGCGGTTCTTTTGAGAGCGGCTGGCCCTCTTTCCAGCTACACGGCGGTTCTCCGAACGTCTTTGGATCAAATAGGCTACAGCCTTTTCCTCGCAAGCGCCGGGGCAGCCTGTGCCTCGTTCATGGCATTTTCGCTCTCCTACCTACTTGAAAGAGATGGATCGAGAATACATGTGGCTCTTGGGTTTGCCTCCTTTATTCCGCTTGCCATTCCCTCGATCACTCTGGGTATCGGACTCATTACGCTCTGGAACCGGCCCCTCGTGGACGTCGTATACGGGAGTTCTTTCATCATTATTATTGGTTATGTGGCCCACTTCCTCCCTTTCTCGGTCATCATTGCGAACTCTGGGATGAGACAGATAAACCCACGGCTGGAGGAAGCCGCCTTCATGTCGAACCCCCGATGGGGAAAAGTGATGACGAGAATTGTCCTTCCCTTGTTGCGGCGCAGTATCCTTGCAGGATTCTTCATCGTTTTTGTTCTCTCATTCGGGGAACTCGGGACCACCCTTTTGATTATTCCTCCGGGAATGGAAACGATTTCTGTTAAGATCTATAATCTGATGCATTATGGTGCAGAGCAGACCGTGGCGGCATTGAGTCTGATATTGATTCTGATAATACTCGTGTTATCGGGTCTGTTTTTGCTCGGCCAGAAGAGTCTGGCAAAAAGGATGGGCTAGTGGTCAAAACCGAAAATCTGAGGAAAAGATACAGCACCACGGAGGCATTAAGAGGGGTGACCGTGGGCATCTCGTCAGGTGAGATTCTGGGAATCCTGGGGCCTTCCGGATGTGGTAAGACAACGCTCTTGAGGCTTCTCGCCGGCCTAGAGAGTCCCGATGGGGGGAGGATAACCATCGACGGGATTGAGGTCAGTACGCCAGAAAAGATCCTGGCCCCTCATCGGCGGGGGTTGTCCATGATTTTTCAAGACCTTGCCCTCTGGCCTCACATGACGGTCAGGGAACATGTCGAGTTTGTTCTCGACAAAAACAAAACCAAAAAGAATGATCGTCAGGCAGAGATGAAGGCGGTGTTTAAAGATGTCAATTTGATAGGCTACCTCGACCGATATCCTCACCAACTTTCAGGAGGTGAGAAGCAACGTCTGGCGATTGCGAGGGCACTTGCCTCAGGACCCAAATACCTTCTGATGGACGAACCTTTCACCAATCTCGATACTCTCTTGCGGGAAGAACTGCAGGGTCTCATCATTGGGCTTAAGGAGCGACTCGGCATGGGTATTGTCTATGTAACCCATAATGTGGAAGAGGCCCTTACCGTTGCCGACCGTGTCGCGGTGATGAACGAGGGAAAGTTTGAGCAAATCGATCGCAAGGAGGACGTGCTGAACGATCCCAAGAACGAATTTGTTCGTCAATTCTTGAGAATCGGGTAGTGTGAAACCTATGATCAAGGGACCATCTCATCGTTCGGTTTGTATTTTTTTGCTTCTGTCGGTTTTGATGTTTTCGGGAGGGCCGTCTCCTGTTTTCGGAGAGAGTCCACCCCCCGTCTTTTCCACCTGGGAAGGGTTTGAGGTCGACAAGTGCGCGTCGATCTGGCTCATCAAGAGGTTTATCGACCAACGAGCTGTTATCAAGTTTTTCCCAAAGGGGGAACAAATAGAAGAAGGGATTCCATTTGATACGCCGGATGCGAAATTCAGAAGGTATCATAATATGTCTACATTTGGATCTCTCTTGAGACAATATAGACTACAAGATCCGAAACTCGACCGTATCGGTGAGATCGTTTATGACATCGAAGTCAATATATGGGAGAGAAAGCGGCTTCCTGAGACCCCGGTCGTCCAGGATGCGATCGTTGGGATCATAAGGGACTCTAAAAGCAATGATGAGGTCGTCGAAAAGAGCTCCAGATACTTCGACCTCCTCTACCAGGAGTTGTCAGAGGTCGAGGTCAAACCTTAGTTCTGAATTGACCGTAAAATGTGGCCATGTTAGTTTCGACGGATGATGCTCGAGTTCTCAGGGGAATTTCCGAAAGCCAGATAAAATCTCATATCACGGGGAAACCGAGCGATAGAAATTCTTGAGGACGATAAGGGTCGAGTGTGGACTTTTTCGAGTTATCGGAAGGGAGGTTGAAAGCACGTAACCTGGAAGGGGCTCGCCTGTGTGAATGAAACCATGACTTCCGTTTTCCATTAATGCATCGGTAGCCAGATGTCAGGGGGTTTGCTTATTGGGTGCCTTTCTTCCACGATAGAAGGAGTCGCGTACGGAGCGGCATCGCTCATATCCCTTTCGTGAGATTCGGATAACAGGAGGTGATCAAAAATGGGTTCAAATCGGGTCCAGGACAGGTTCAGTAACTGGTTAACCGTCAATCGATTGTGGATCGGGAGCCTTGTGTTATTTGTTGGATTTCTTATCGGCATTGGCATTATCTACATAAGACCCTCTCTCGTGGGAATTGGCGTGATGGGGATCTGGATTCTCCTCACCATGCTCATCGGGGGGAATATTCTTTCGAGAGGACATGACCTCGCGAGCGCAGAGGTTCGGAGAGCCATAGCGGTTTCCTTCATAGCGGTCTTCTTCGGACTGCTGGCATTTGGAAGCACGATCGAAATCGGTGAGAACGTTCTGAGACCGATCCTCGAGAACTTCTGGTGGATCGTGATTACGATCATTGGCTTCTATTTCGGTGGAAGGTCGGCAGAGAAGATCGTTGAGAGCATCAGCAAAAAGTGGACAGAGAAGCAAGCCGGGAAATGACCTGTTAGATTTTTCCCGCCGTCAGAGATATTGAGATCAGTTGGATGGGGAAGCTCTGGCCGCCGATCCAATGAAAACTCCTTTCGAAATGGGCGACCCGGAAGGGGAGTATCGAGGTGATCCATCGAAAGCGTAATTCATTCCGGGTATCGATGTCAGCCAAGCCATCGGCCGAGGTGAATTCGTCCTCGCTGCTTATCAGGTTGGCGTCAGAGAAACGAATCGATGAGCGGTTCTACTCTCGATACATCGAGTCGTCGTTTCACAAGGGGGCCGTCCTTCAGGACCGGTGAATGCCTTTCGAAGCTCTTTTTCTCTGGATTTCGATAGAAGATCCCGATGGGAATCCTGTCACCCCACTCCCTGGATTTTGCCATGGCTGCCATAAGGTCGGATGGATCGTGTCCATCTTCCCCGAGCTCGTAAACCCGTTCCTTGTACCAGGGAAAGGTGTGGATACGGTCGTAACTCACACAGGGTTGGAGGACATCGACGAGAGAGAATCCTTCCGCCGTGATCGCCTCTTTGATCAAGGCTGCAAGATGCTTTCCGTCGCCTGCGAACCCTCTGGCCACAAAAGGGGCCTCGAGGGCCAGAGCGATGGTGAGGGGATTGAGCGGGGTCAAAAACACCCCATGGGTTTGAACCTTGGTCACAAAACCCCGCTCGGTGGTCGGGGAGGCCTGGCCGCGGGTCAAACCGAAGACCTGATTGTTGTGGGTGATCAGGGTGATATTGATATTCCTTCGAACCGCATGGAGAAAATGGTTCCCTCCCTCCCCATAAGTGTCGCCGTCTCCACCGATGACGATAACCGGAACGCTCGAGTTGGCGATTCTGATGGCCGTGGCCACGGGGAGGGCACGGCCGTGAAGTCCGTTGAAGAAGTTGCACCGCATATAGTGTGGCAGCTTGGCAGCCTGTCCGATCCCCGAAACGAGAATCACCTCATGGGGTTTCATATTTAGATCGACCAGTGTCTCCTTGAGCGCATTGAGAATGGGAAAGTTTCCACAGCCCGGACACCACGCGATATGAAAACGGCTCTCAAAGTCCTCAATCCGAACGGTCATCTGTCTACCACCTCCCTTCGAAAGCCCTCAACAATCTCCCCTGGAATGAAGGGGCGACCGTCGTATTTCAGGATATTTCCATCGGGTTTCTTCTGTATCTCCATCTGGATGAGACGAGCCAATTGCCCAGTCGCGTTATTCTCGACCACTACCCATTTTTTACCATCGCTGAGGATTTTGGACATCTGTTGACTGGGAAATGGCCACAAGTCACTCAAGTGGATGCCGGCCACCGAAACCCCCTCTTGATTCAGAATCTCGATCGCTTCAGCCATGGGTCCATAATTCGAGCCCCAGCCGACAAGAAGGAATTCCGACTTCTGATTACCGATTTTTCGGGGGGGACCGAGTTCTCGGGCGAGCCCTCTCATCTTCCGGGCCCGTTTATCGACCATCTGCTTTCTCACCTGGGCGTCTTCGGTGATGTGGCCATATTCATCGTGTTCATGACTGTCTGCTGTAATCTCGAACTCGAATTCGGAAGGGATTGCTCTTGGGGAAACCCCGGATTTCGTTATCCGGTAGCGCTTGTAATCCTTTAGCTTCCTGGCCTCGCTTTGGCTCAGGAGATGTCTGTTAATGCGGATATCGGATGTATCAAATCGAGACTCCGTGAAGTAGGAGTCGGCCAAAAACTGATCCGTCAGGATGACCACGGGCACCTGGTACTTCTCTGCCAGGTCGAAGGCCCTGACAGTGTCGTAAAAAGCCTCCCGTGCAGTTCCAGGAGCCAGAAGGACCCGGGGAAACTCACCCTGAGAGGCATGAAGGACAAACAGGAGATCAGCCTGTTCCGTCCGCGTGGGAAGACCCGTCGCCGGCCCGGGCCTCTGGGCTTCAACTAACACCAGAGGTGTCTCCGATACTCCAGCCAAACCAAAGGCCTCAACCATCAGGCTGAACCCGCCTCCCGAGGTGGCGGTCAGAGACCGGATTCCCCCATAGGAGGCGCCGATCGCCAGATTGATGGCCGCGATTTCGTCTTCTGCCTGTTCCACCACCATATCAAAATCGTCGGCCTTTCCTGCCAGATACATCATGATCGATGTGGAGGGGCTCATGGGGTAGGCCGATATGAACTGACAGCCTGCGGCCAATGCCCCGATGGCCACCGCTTCATGACCGCTAATAAGCATCTTTGGTTCCTTACCTCTCGGATGGGTTCGCAGTTCCGGATAGGCTTCGACCCTTTTCCGGGCTGATTCGTAGCCTGCCATCGCGGCTTTCACGTTTCCCTCCACTGTGTCGGCTTTCTCGGCAAAATACGCTCTCAGGAAAGCCTCGAGTGCCCGGAAATCCAGACCCAGGAGGGAGAGCGTTGCACCCGTGGCAACCGAATTCTCAAATATTCGATTTCCCCCTTCGTCGACAGCCAGACGCTCGAGAGGAAGGCCCAGGAATCTGTCATCCTTTCCAGAGACCGAATTCTTTTCGGAGTCGAAAATGACGACGCCCGAGGAGTCGACCTGGTCGAGGTGTTTTTCAATGCTCTCCTGATTGAGGGCAATGAGTATCTGGAGAGGCATGGAGGGGGCTCTGACCGGTTTATTGCTGACCCGGACCTGAAAGAAATTGTGTCCCCCCCTGATGCGAGATTCGTTATCCTGCATGGCAAAAACCTCGAAACCGGCTCTGACCAGTACCTTCCCGAGAACGAACCCGATCGTCTGCATTCCCTGACCCGCTGCGCCAGCGACCATAATATTCAGTTCCTCTGCCATGAAAACCTCCTCTCCTTTATCGGTGCGCAGATGAGATGACAGAATTCACCCGTTTGAGGATCTTGTGAGGGGCAAGACAGAATCAGAGCTTACCCAAAAACATGACGACCCCAATCACGACAAATGCACAAGCCGCGGCTTTTCTGAGGATATTTTCAGGCACCCACTGGTGAATGACGTGTCCGAAAGCCACGCCCAAGAGGGTGATCAGAAAAAGGGCGGTGATTGCGCCGAGAAAAACCCCCAGGGGTTTTGCCGTCTGACTTGCCAGTGTAATCACGGCAAGCTGGGTTTTGTCTCCCAATTCTGCCAGGAAGAGGATCCCAAAGGTCGTCATAAAAACCTTCATATCCATTCTCTATCTCCGATTCTCTCACGGCAGGAGCCACTCGGCCCGCCGGAATAAAATCGCCCTCTGCCATGGGAGAGTCGTCTCCGTGAGCTGGCATTGGGCGAACGCCTCGATTTCCTATCATAACCCGACAGGACAGGCTGAGTCTATGGGTTTTTTGATCGGAGGTTAGGCGCCCCAGAAGTCCGCATAGAAAAGGCAGGGCCTGGGAGCATTTGAAAGGGTTGCAGATGAGAGAAATGACGGAACTTCGCACTCCCACAAATGCCTCGCGAGGTAGTCCCTGGTTCTCGGATGGTTCGATTCGGGAGAGCGCCTTTTTGAGGATGGGCGGCACCTACCCCGTCTCGTTTGGACGATATTTTGAGCACTGACTTCTGGTTTCTGGATCCTCGGCCCGGAACTTGAAATCCCCTCTCGAGTGGTTATCGTATGAATAGAGAAATGAAAACGTGATTGGAGATGTTCGCAGGGTGCTTTAAATGCGGCCTGAAATCATCTTTCAAGATCTTAAACGTTCTGAAGGAGGCGAAGAGATATGGCTAAGGCAGTTGGAATCGACTTAGGAACCACGAATTCGGTGGTCGCCGTTATGGATGGAGGAAAGCCAACCGTCATTGCCAATGCCGAGGGTTCTCGAACGACGCCCTCTGTGGTGGCGCTTACCAAAGACGGTCAGCGGCTTGTCGGACAGATCGCCCGGCGCCAGGCCGTTTTAAACCCAGAAAACACCATCCATTCGGCCAAGCGCTTTATCGGGAGGAAATTTGACGAGGTGACCTCCGAGATCCAAAATGTCTCTTACAAAGTGGTCGCAGGCAAAGATGGTGCCGTGCGGTTCGAGGCGGTGGGGAAGAGTTATGCTCCCGAAGAGATATCCGCCCAGGTATTACGGAAGCTTGTGGAGGATGCGTCCAAATACCTCGGAGAGAAAGTGAAGGACGTGGTCATTACCGTGCCCGCCTACTTCAACGATGCCCAGCGGCAGGCGACCAAAGATGCGGGAAAGATCGCGGGACTCAATGTTCTGAGAATCATCAACGAGCCGACTGCGGCGTCCTTGGCCTATGGATTGGAGAAGAAAAAGAGTGAAAAGGTCCTCGTCTTTGATTTTGGCGGAGGAACCTTCGATGTCTCGATTCTCGAGGTCGGTGAGGGCGTGGTGGAGGTCAAAGCGACCAGTGGAGACACGCATCTTGGCGGAGATGACCTGGACAAGCGGGTCGTGGACTGGCTGGCAACCGAGTTCAAAAACAACTACGGGATCGATTTGAGACAGGACAAACAGGCCCTTCAGAGACTCTATGAGGGGGCGGAGAAAGCCAAGTGTGAGCTGTCGACAACGGTGGAGACGTCGATCAACCTTCCCTTCATCACGGCAGACGCCTCCGGCCCAAAACATCTCGATATGAAGATCACCCGTGCGAAGTTCGAAGAGCTCACGAAGGACCTGATCGAACGCTTGGAAGGCCCCTTCAAGCAGGCCCTGGAGGATGCGAAAATGACTGCCGGCGATATCGATGAGGTGGTTCTGGTTGGCGGGTCCACCCGTATCCCTGCAGTGCAGGAGCTGGTGAAACGACTTTCAGGAGGTAAAGAGCCCAACCAGTCGGTCAACCCGGATGAAGTGGTTGCCGTAGGAGCGGCTGTGCAGGCAGGCGTTCTGCAAGGGGAAGTGCAGGATGTGCTGCTTCTCGATGTGACACCTCTTTCCCTCGGCGTTGAGACGCTGGGCGGTGTGATGACGAGAATTGTGGACCGGAACACGACCATTCCCGTCAGGCGGGGTCAGGTGTTCACAACGGCCGAAGACAACCAACCTGCCGTCGATATCCATGTGCTCCAGGGAGAACGGGAGATGGCCCGTGATAACCGGACCCTGGGAACATTCAAACTCGAGGGGATTCCACCTGCTCCGAGAGGACTGCCCCAGATCGAGGTCACCTTTGACATCGATGCAAACGGGATTCTCAACGTGAACGCCCAGGATAAGGCCACGGGTAAGGAACAGAAGATCACCATCTCGGGCTCCACAAGCCTGGCAAAGGAAGAGATTGACCGAATGGTTCGGGAAGCCGAGGCCCATAGTGCGGAGGATAAGGAGAGGCGAGAAAAGGTGGAAGTCGCCAATCAAGCGGATAGTCTCGCATACCAGGTTGAGCGCCAGTTAAAGGAGATGGGGGACAAAATTCCCGCACACGAAAAGGCGCGGTGTGAACAACTCATCGGTGACATCCGTCAGGCGATCAAAGACGAGGCTCCCGTGGAACGCTTGCAGTCTCTCATGAGTGATCTCCAGCAGGCGGCTCACGGAGTGAGCGCTGCCGCCTATCAGCAGGCGAGCGGTGGCACCTCTGCCGACCCAGGAGACTCCGAAACTCCGGGGGCCACTGGAACCGACGACGATGTCGTCGACGCAGAATTCGAGGAGACAAGGTAACCAGATGAAGGAGACAGATGAATGGATGTCAACCGGATGACCGAAAAAACACAGGAGGCCCTTCAGGCGGCCCAGACCATTGCGGCTCGGTTCAATCATCAGCAGATTGATCCGGAACATCTCCTTCTGGCACTGCTGGAGCAGCGAGAGGGCCTGGTTCCGAGACTCTTAACGACGATGGGGCTCTCTGGTGAGGAAATCAGATCTTCTGTAGAGCAACACTTGGCAGGAATTCCACAGGTGTCGGGGACTGGTGCTGGGCAGATGTATATGAGTCAGCGGCTCAGTAAAGTCCTCGACTCCGCCGAGAAGGAGGCCAAAAACCTCAAGGATGACTACACGAGTGTCGAGCATCTGCTCATGGCATTGGTGGATGAGGGGACCTCGACCCCTGGAGGTCAGATCCTCTCTCGGGCTGGTGTCTCCCGGGAAGCCCTGATGAAAACCCTGGCTTCGGTTCGGGGCCACCAGCGAGTGACCAGTCAGACCCCAGAGGAGACCTATCAACCCCTGGAGCGATATGGAAGAGACCTGACCCAGATGGCCGCTCAGGGAAAGCTCGATCCTGTGATCGGTCGGGATGAAGAGATCAGAAGGGTCGTCCAGATCCTGTCTCGAAGGACAAAGAACAACCCGGTTCTTATCGGAGACCCGGGAGTTGGGAAGACGGCAATCGTCGAGGGACTCGCCTCGAGAGTGGTGCGGGGAGACATTCCAGAGGGACTCAAGAACCGTCGACTCGTTGCCCTTGACATGGGAGCGCTCATCGCGGGGGCCAAGTACCGGGGCGAATTCGAAGAACGCCTCAAGGCGGTTCTCAAGGAGATCCAGGAGTCTGAGGGTCATGTCATCCTCTTTATCGATGAGCTCCACACCGTGGTTGGTGCGGGAGCTGCTGAGGGGGCCATGGATGCAAGCAATATCCTCAAACCCATGCTGGCTCGCGGGGAATTGCACTGCATTGGAGCCACGACACTCAATGAGTATCGGAAATATGTTGAAAAGGACAAAGCCCTGGAGCGGAGATTCCAGACCGTCATGGTCGACCAGCCGACCGTGGAGGATACGATCTCGATTCTCAGAGGGTTGAAGGAGCGCTATGAGGTTCATCACGGAGTTCGTATTCAAGACTCGGCCCTGGTGGGAGCCGCCGTTCTGAGTGATCGTTACATCTCGGATCGATTCCTACCGGACAAGGCCATCGACCTTGTCGATGAGGCGGCTGCCAAACTGAGGACCGAGATCGACAGCATGCCCTCAGAGCTCGATGAAATTACGCGGCGGATCATGCAGTTAGAAATCGAACGTGAGGCGCTAAAAAAGGAGAAAGACGCGGCTTCCAAAGAACGGTTGACCAAGTTGGAAAAAGATCTCGCCGATCAACGGGCACAAGCGGATTCTCTAAAGGCCCAGTGGCAGATTGAGAAGGAAGCAATCGGCAAGGTCCGGACTTTGAAGAAGGAAATCGAACAGGTCAAGATCCAGGTGGAACAAGCCGAAAGGGCGTACGATCTCAATCGGGCTGCAGAACTGCGGTACGGGAAGTTGTCGGGACTCGAAAACGAACTCAAAGCGCACGAGGAAGCACTCGAAGCCACTAAGGGTCAGAAACGGCTGTTGAAAGAAGAGGTCGATGAGGAGGACATTGCCGAAATCGTGAGCCGATGGACCGGAATTCCAGTGAACAAGCTCATGGAGGGAGAACGGGAGAAGCTTTTGCGGCTCGAGGAGGAGATCCATCGGCGACTCGTGGACCAGGACGAAGCGGTCCGACTCGTCTCGGATGCGGTCCTCCGCGCTCGGTCAGGAATTAAGGATCCGAATCGGCCGATTGGAAGCTTTATTTTTCTGGGACCGACGGGGGTGGGAAAGACCGAGCTGGCGCGCTCTCTCGCGGAATGTCTTTTTGATGACGAGCAGGCGATGATCCGGATCGACATGTCCGAGTATATGGAGAAGCATACCGTGGCCCGACTCATCGGCGCCCCGCCAGGCTACGTGGGCTATGAGGAGGGGGGGCAGTTGACAGAAGCTGTCCGGAGGAAGCCCTATTCGGTGATTCTTTTTGATGAAATCGAAAAGGCCCACCACGATGTGTTCAATGTGCTTCTCCAGATCATGGATGATGGTCGGTTGACAGATTCCCACGGGAGGACCGTGGATTTCAAGAACACGGTGATCATCATGACCTCCAATATCGGGAGTCAGGTCATCCTGGACGTGGGGAATGGCGAGAGTAGTTCCTACGAAACGATGAAGGATAAGGTATTGGAGGCTCTGCGCCTTCATTTTCGACCCGAGTTTTTGAACCGCGTGGACGATACGATCGTATTCCGAACACTTACCGAGGAGCATCTGGTGGCGATCGTTGAGATCCAGGTGAATCGACTGAGGAAACGCCTCGAAGATCGTCGCATTGTTCTGAAGATTTCCCAGGAAGTGAAAAAACATCTGGCTCGGTTGGGCTATGATCCGGTCTATGGTGCCCGACCGTTAAAGCGTGCCATTCAGAGAGAACTCGAGAACCCCATTGCGAAAGAGATCCTCAAAGGAACTGTTCAGGACAACACCACGGTCGTAGCCGCCATGGAGGGCGACGAGATCGTTTTTCGGACAAAGCCCCTTCGGAAGGTCGATGAACCCGCGGCCGCTGCCGGCTCCTAATTGGGGATCGTCGAGCGTGCAGATAGAGGTCCTTGAAGGGAAAGAGATGAGGAGACTCCTATCACTGGGAGGAGTCAGGGCCAAAAGGGGGGCGAGTGGCAAGTGAGCCTCCCGTTCAAGAGCGATCGCCGAGTAGACAGACGCGTCTTTGCCTCGGGGCTTTGCCAGAGGCATGACAGAAACGTTGTGAGATCGTCTAGCTGAGGCGCTGGAAGTGGAGGGTGAGAAGATGGTTGAGGACATCATTTCGAATCCTTGTCTGTTCAGTCCGGCCCCATGGGTTCCTATGGCTGACGTGTATGAAGATGATCAAAAGATGCTGATCATGGTCGATATCGCCGGGATAGACAGGGATGAAATCAAGGTCACCTTGGACGGACGGACGATTCATATCACCGGAAGCCGTCCGAGCCTGTGCCCTTCGGAATCGGTGCGGATTCGTCAAATGGAAATCGATACTGGAACGTTCACCAGACGGATCGTCCTTCCTGAACCGGTCATTTTTGAGAAGATCGAATGTACGTATAAGGACGGTTTTCTGAGGATCGTCTTGCCCAAGAGGGCCAAAGGCGAAGCCATTCGAATACCCGTTGAGTCGGAATAAGAGGAGATAAGATGGCGGCAGAGATTATCAGTGTGCCAAAGGGAGGAGAAAACGCGATTCCCACTGAGCTGCCCGTGCTGCCGGTCAAGGGGATGGTCCTTTTTCCAGAGATGGCGACTCCGCTGCTCATTGGCAAGGATCGGTCAAAGAAGCTGGTGGATGAGGCCCTGACCGGTGACAAACTGGTGGCAATCGTCTCCCTGAAGAATCAGGATGCGGAAGATCCTGGTCCCGGGGACCTATACTCCATCGGCACGGCCTCCCAAATTCTCAAGAAGATCACGCTTCCGAATGACACCTACCAGGTGATCATTCGAGGGATCAAAAAGGTGAGCATCGCTTCCTATCCTCAGACTGACCCCTATCTTCGCGGGAAAATCCTGGTTCTTGAGGAGAATCTTGAGCAGGATAAAGAGACCGAGGCCATGATCCTGAACATTCGGAGGCTCATCCAGCGGGTCATCGAGCTTTCATCTCTCCCGCCGGAGCTTGCCGTGGCGATCATGAATATTGAGGAGCCATACCAGCTCATCTCTCTCGTGGCATCCAACCTCGACATCTCGGTGGAGGAGCGGCAGCAGGTGTTGGAAATTACGACACTCAAAGAGGCGCTTGAAAAGGTCACCATTCTCCTCAATCAGCAGGTGGAAAAGCTTGAACTCAGCGCCGAGATCCAGAAGAAAATCCAAGAAGGCGTCGACGGACACCAGCGGGAGTATCTCTTGCGCGAGCAGTTGAAGGCCATCCAAAAGGAGCTTGGCGAAGGTGACGAGAGGACCGTCGAGATCTCCGAACTGAAGAAACGCATCGAGGGAGCCGGCCTTCCGGACGAGGCAAAGACGGTCGCTGAAAAGGAACTGGATCGCCTCTCCAAGATGCCGCCTGCGGCGGCCGAATACACCGTCTCGAGAACGTATCTTGACTGGATTCTCGATCTTCCTTGGTCGATCTCGACGGAGGACAATCTCGACCTCGACCGGGCTGAAGAGATTCTCAACGAGGATCACTATGATCTCGACCGGGTGAAGAAGCGCATTCTCGAATACTTGGCCGTCCGAAAGCTAAAGGCCGATAGCCGCGGTCCGATCCTCTGTTTCGTCGGTCCCCCGGGTGTCGGGAAAACCTCTCTTGGCCAATCGATTGCCCGGACCATGGGAAGAAAATTCTTCCGAATGTCATTGGGAGGGGTGAGGGACGAGGCTGAGATCCGAGGACACAGAAGAACATACGTGGGTGCCCTGCCCGGGAGGATCATTCAGGGAATCAAAAAGGCCGGGGCCAATAACCCCGTCTTCATGCTTGATGAGGTGGATAAGATTGGCGTGGATTTCCGAGGCGACCCGGCCTCGGCACTCCTCGAAGTTCTCGATCCGGAACAAAACCACTCCTTTTCAGACCACTACCTGGAGATCCCTTTCGATCTCTCCAGGGTCATGTTTATCACCACGGCCAACATCCTGGATACGATCCCTCCGCCCCTGAGAGACCGGATGGAGGTGCTTGAGCTTCCGGGTTACACCGAGGAGGAGAAGATCCAGATTGCTCGGAAGTATCTGATCCCAAGGCAACTCGAGCAGCACGGATTGGATACCGAAGACCTTTTCTTTGAGGATCCGGCGGTCGGGGTCATTATCGGGTCCTACACCCGGGAGGCAGGGGTACGCAACCTGGAAAGGGAGATTGCAGCAGTCTGCAGGGCCGTTGCCAGTCGGAAGGCGAAAGGAAAACGGGGGGAGGTCAGGATATCGCCGCTAAATCTCTCCGAGTTCCTCGGGTCCCAGAAGTACATTCCTGAAACCAAGGCGAGGACTTGGGGGCCAGGACTGGCCACAGGTCTCGCCTGGACGCCAGCAGGCGGTGAGATCATCTTCATCGAAGCCTCCCGAATGAAAGGGAAGAACCGTCTGACTTTGACCGGCCACTTGGGGGAGGTCATGAAAGAGTCGGCGACGGCGGCACTCAGCTATGTTCGGTCAAAGGCCCGGGATTTTGGAATCAATGAGGACGATTTCGACTATCAGGACATCCACATCCATGTTCCATCGGGGGCAACGCCGAAGGATGGCCCGTCGGCTGGCGTCGCCATGCTGTGTGCTGTCGTTTCGGTGATGACGAGTAAACCGATCCGTCAGGACACGGCCATGACAGGAGAAATCACGCTCAGAGGTGACGTGTTGCCTGTGGGGGGTATCAAAGAGAAGATTCTGGCGGCGAAGCGGGCCGGCGTTCCCAATGTCATCCTTCCTCAGCTCAATCAGAAGGACTTGGACGAGATCCCGGAGAACGTGCGAAAGGGCATCACCTTCAAATGGGTTCAGCGGATGGAAGAGGTTATTGGGTTCGCTCTCGAGAATGGGGCCTAGGAGGCAGAATTCAAGACCAATTTCGGTTGTCCGAAGGTTTGAAGCCCTCCGAGACCAGTTCGTTCGTTTCTTTTCTTTGCCTCGATTGACGGGCTTTTTTTGTAATTTAACCAAGGGTCCGACTCCCTTTCCCCAGATATTCTTTGATAAACCTAGGGCTCGCTGCAGGCGCCTCCAAAACTCTCCGCCTGTGACGGATCAAACAGTTGAAGGCGCTTACCTTCTCCGACACAGACGGGACCTGAGGTTTATGAGCAAAAAACATTTGCAGGAACGCTTAAGGGGGTCGGGGTGACTCGCCTGCAGGATCGTTCAGAAAGGCCGTGAAAGGCTAGACTTATTTTGATTGACGGGAAGATATTTTTCTGTTAGAAATAGGTGCTTTTTTTTTCTATTTTTTCCGAAGGACTTTACTCTCCATGAGAGGCGTGAGTTGTTGGAGGAATCATGGCCCGATCATCAGGGAAGCGCGACCGCAAAAAGAGGCTCCGACAGATGCTTCTGCGAGAGAAAGAGGAGATCGAGATCCGACTCGCGGAAGAACTCGGGGAGAAGATGACGGAGGATATTGCCTCGACCCTGGGACCTGCTTTGGATGAGGGTGACCTGAGCACATTAGAGATGGACCGGGATGTCGACTATTGGCTCTTGAATATGTTGACCAACACGCTGAGAAACGTCGAGCATGCCCTTGAGCGACTCGAGGAGGGGACCTACGGAACCTGTGAAGAGTGTGGTCTCGAAATCGGAGAGAAAAGGCTCAAGGCGATGCCCTTTGCCCGATACTGTGTGGATTGCCAGAAAGAGAAGGAAAGGTTCAGGGAAGCGGACAAGGGAAGGGGCTGGATGGAGCGAAGGGCCAAGGTCGAGCAGGGTCGCAACGACGACAATGAATACTCATAGTGCATTTCATCCGATTTTTTGGACAAATTCTTCCTGCCGAACCTTGTGAGAGGCGTCACCAACCCATCTTCCCCACCATCCGATTTCAGAATTGTGGTATTCGATTTTCGAATAAGTCGGCCAAAATTCCTTCAGTCCACCACGGAAATGGGTGGGCTGCCATTCCTCCTTCCACCATTGAAACATCCGTTCAAACCATTGGGAAATAAGCTGTAGCTGGAATCTTTTCCACTATCCTTCGATGACGTTCACCCCCCGGGTAAACCGAGACAATTGGCGCGGATTTTGCTTAGCCAAAGATTTCGGCACTACATACCCATTCTAAAGTCCCTTTAAGTAGAAAGGGGGAGAAGAAATGTACAACAGATTGAAGGCTCGGCGGAATGCCGTCAGCGATGCGAAGAACAATATTCCTGGCAGGGATGATCCGAACTTTTCTCAGTTCGAGCAGGAGCTCATGGCCATGGCCAGAAACGAGGCCAGGCAAGTGACAGCGAGTTACGGCCCCAAACTGGAGGTCCTGAATGGAAAACACAAGCCCATGCTTAAGGCCTATGAGCGGATCTCCAAGGACTATGATGCTCACGCTTCCGAAATCGGGCGAAGCGAGCCCAGTATCGAGTTGTCCAGGGGGAAGTACTACCTCTTGATGCTCCTTTTCGTTCTGGGTGAGATCCCAATGAACTCACTCGCCTTTTCCGTATTTGGCGAGAGCCAAATATTCACATGGGTCATGGCGATCGGTGTGGCGGTGGCGATCCCCTGGATTGCTCACGCCATGGGGATTCTTCTGAAGCGCTGGTCCGGCCCCTGGTGGAAGAACACCATTCCGATCGGATCGCTCCTTTTTCTCACCATCGGTGGCCTCATCGCCATTGGCTACGTACGCGTCCAATATCTGGGTGATCTGAGCGAAGCGGGTGCAGTGAGCAGTTTTGGAAGCAGTACAGTCATCGGCGCCGCATTCGTTGGTTTGAACCTTGTGATCTTGGCCGCCGCAACGCTCTGTTCCTATTTTGCCCACGACAAAGACCCGATGCTCGAGCATTTGCACCGAAGGACCAACCAGCTGAACAAGGCGATGCGGGCGATCGAGGCGAAATACAAGAAGATCCTCACCAAGCAGCAACAGGAACTCCACAGGATTCAGCAACGGGCCCAGGAGATTATCTATTATTACCGCAAGATCAATCATCGTCTCCGGCCGGACCACGAAAAACCCAAGTCCTTCGAACGGGAACACGAGCTAGGGGTGGAGTTTGAACAGGAGAACGAACAGAGAAAACTGGAAACCCTGACGACCCGTTTTCAGGCCGTGGCGAACCAGCCCTCGTGATCAAAATCAGGGAGGTAGAATGAAATGAAGCGGTGGCAAGTCAAAATGCCAGTTCTGGTTCTTTTCAGCTTCCTTCTGTCGCTGAGTCAAATGAACCAGAGGGCTGAAGCGTTTTTGAAGTCGAAGGATGTGGACGAAAAGCCCCGGGCCATTGTTATTTTCGTTGACATGTCGGGAAGCACGAACCTCGCCCGGCGAACGGTCTATCGGGAAGCATTTGAAAAAATCTATGAGAACCTTCGTCAGGGCGACCGTATTTTGGTGGGAACGATTACCGGCCGGTCCTATATCGACTTCAAGCCTGCGGTGGATGTCGAAATTCCGAAGAAGACGATATGGGTCAACCGGATTCAGTTCGAGAGGAAGCTGACCCAGAGAAAAGAAGAAATCCGAAGCGAGGTAGATCGGCTTCTATCCCAAAAGCGAGGAACCCCGCGGACGGAGATCCTGAATTCCCTGAACATCGCCGATACGATCTTTCATAACGAGAAGCGGGAAAAGATACTGGTTCTCCTATCCGATATGATTCAGGATTCCCAGGAGTACAACTTTGCCCACGCCAAGATGACCGATGCGTATATCGACAAGGTTATCCGGTACCGGCGAAAGCACGACCTCATTCCGAATCTTAGGGATGTTAAGATCTATGTGGCCGGGGCCAGTGGGACTGATCCCAATAGGTTTCGATCCGTGGAGCGATTCTGGGCTCGATACTTCAAGAAAGCCGGGGCAGATTTTTCCACCCATCGATATGGCCACTCGATGATCAGTTTCGAGAAGGCCTCCTAGAAGAAAGGTCGGATCAACCAGCCAAGAGATCTCATGGGATCCGAATCTCGGCGTGCCAAGCCTCCTTTCGCTTCTCCCAAAGGGTCCCAATAAACCCGGGGTTCTTTTCGGGCGCTTCCAACCCCGACCCTCCGGATCTAGACAAATAGGCGGGCTCAAAGGGTTTTGAGTCGGGGGCGTCCGGGGCATATCGAAAAGGTCTGGAGATTCCGCAAATTTTTTCTTGACTTTGCAGAGGAGAGGTGTTATAAGCACGGTAGTTGTAATAAATTTCACAAACAACCGAATAGACTGCTTCCGATCCTGGTGGGCCGGGAGGGTCTGCCAGGGCGATAGGGTGTGGAGAGTAATTTCCATGCGTGCCATGATGCAAAGGAAGCCTAAAGCAGGGCTTCCTTTTCTATTTAAATCCCATATGGAAGGAGGTGGTCGATCATTTCGTGAAACAAGCCGTCTAAAACCAGCGAGAAAGGTAGGTGAGATTGCCGTATGAAACTAACCCGTAGGACATTTTTGAAGATCTCCGGCGCTACGGCAGCAGGAATTGCAGCGGGGAGTCTGGGTTTTGACCTTTCACCCATCAAAGCCCACGCAGCCACCCTGCGCAAGGATTTGAAGGCTGCGAAAGAGAACACGACAATCTGCTGCTACTGTGCGGTGGGGTGTGGGGCCATCGTCCATTCTATCAATGGGAAGGTGATCAACATCGAGGGCGATCCGGACCATCCCATCAACGAAGGGACCCTCTGCAGTAAGGGCGCCGCGTTGATCCAGCTTTCGGCAGGCAATCCGAGGCGGTTGCAAAAACCCATGTACCGGGCTCCTTATGCGAACGAGTGGAAGGAGGTTTCCTGGGATTGGGCCCTCGACGAGATTGCCAAACGGATCAAAAAGAGCCGTGATGCGAGCTTTGTCACCAAAAACCCAAAGGGCCAAGTCGTCAACCGCACCGATGGTCTTGCCTCTGTGGGGAGCGCGGCCATGGACAACGAGGAATGCTATCTCTACCAGAAATTCCTCCGTGCTTTGGGTTTGGTGTATATCGAACACCAGGCACGTATCTGACACTCCGCTACGGTAGCGGCTCTGGCAGAGTCGTTCGGTAGAGGAGCAATGACCAACCATTGGACCGACATCCAAAATGCAGATGTTATCCTGATCAGTGGCAGCAATGCTGCCGAAAACCACCCGATCTCGTTCCGCTGGGTGACCAAGGCGATGCAAAGGGGTGCCACGCTCATCAGTGTCGATCCTCGTTTCACCAGGACCTCATCCAAAGCGCATATTTACGCACCGATCCGGTCGGGGACAGACATCGCCTTTCTGGGGGGGATGATCCATTACATCCTCCAGAACGGACTCTACAATGAAAAGTACGTGAAGCTTTATACAAATGCGTCCTTTTTGATCGACCCTGGCTTTAAGACGGCGGGCGAACTCGACGGTGTATTCTCCGGATACGATCCGAAGAACAGGAAATACGATAAGAAGACCTGGGCGTTTCAGAAGGATGCCAAGGGGATCGTCAAAAAAGACCCGGCAATGCAAAACCCCCACTGCGTTCTTCAACTGTTGAAGAAACATTACGCCCGATACACCCCGGACGTTGTCTCTCAAATTACCGGGACGCCAAAGGGCAAGGTGCTCAAGATCTATGAGACATACGCCTCGACGGGTGCTACGGGGAAGGCCGGTACCATAATGTATGCCATGGGATGGACCCAGCATACTGTCGGCACGCAGAACATTCGAACCATGGCCATTATTCAGCTGCTCCTGGGGAACATGGGAGTATCCGGCGGCGGCGTAAACGCGTTGCGAGGGGAATCCAATGTTCAGGGTTCGACCGACCATTGCCTGCTTTTCCATATTCTCCCCGGATACCTCAAAACCCCGCGGGCCGGACTGCCCACGTTGACGGCGTACAACGACAAATTCACGCCGAAAACGGCCGATTCAAAGAGCGCTAATTGGTGGGGCAACTATCCCAAATACTCCGTCAGTCTTCTCAAGGCATTTTTTGGGGATAAGGCAACGTCTTCGAACGATTTTGGCTACGGCTGGCTTCCCAAATTGGATGACGGGCAGAACGCCTCGTGGTTGATGCTCTTCGATGAGATGTACAAAGGGAAGTTTTCCGGCTTTTTTGCTTGGGGCCAGAATCCAGCCTGTAGTGGTGCCAATGCGAACAAAAACCGGATCGCCATGGCCAAACTCGACTGGATGGTAAATGTCAACATCTTCCCAAGTGAGACCTCAGATTTCTGGCGTGGACCAGGCATGCGGCCGAAAAGCATAAAGACCGAGGTCTTTCGCTTGCCCTGCGCCGTCTCATTCGAAAAGGAGGGAAGCATTACCAACAGCGGCCGATGGAGCCAGTGGCGTTACAAGGGTGGCGATTCTCCTGGAGTGGCCAAGGCCGATAGCGAGATCATCAATGAACTCCATCTCCGTGTTAGAAAACTCTATGACACGGAGGGTGGCGCCTTTCCAGAACCCATCGTCAATCTCTGGTGGGACTACGGATACCCCGAGGTGGACGCGCACAAGGTCGCCAAGGAGATCAACGGCTACTTCATGGAAGACAAAACCGTCAAAGGCAAAACCTACGGCAAGGGGACCCTGGTTCCCAGTTTTGCCTTCCTCCAGGCAGATGGGTCCACCTGTTCTGGTAACTGGCTCTACTGCAACAGCTACACAGAGAAGGGGAATATGGCAGCCCGCCGGAGCAAGGAGGATGCCCCCAATGGGATTGGCCTCTATCCACAGTGGGCCTGGGCCTGGCCGGTGAACAGGCGGATCATTTACAACCGAGCCTCGGTCGATGAAAACGGGCAGCCCTGGGATAAGGACCATTGGGTGATCAAGTGGGAGAATGGCAAATGGATTGGCGATGTGCCCGATGGCGGGTGGCCGCCTCTATCGAATGAGGCGAAGACCCGATATGCCTTCATCATGAAACCGGAAGGGCATGCACACATCTTCGGTCCTGGTCGGGCAGATGGGCCGTTTCCTGAACACTATGAGCCCTATGAGTGCCCGATTGAAAAGAACCTGATGAGTGAGCAGATGATCAATCCAACGATTCGGATTCTCTCACCAGAGACCAATACCCCGCTGGATGTGGCATTCTCATGCGACCCGCGGTATCCGATTGTCGCCACGACCTATCGGATGGTTGAGCACTGGCAGACCGGCGTCATGACAAGGCACTCTCCGTGGCTTCTGGAGGCGCAGCCCCAACAGTGGGTGGAAGTGAGCAAAGAACTCGCTAAACTCAAGGGGATCCGAAACGGCGACCGGTGTGTGGTTCGATCGGCCCGGGGTGAAGTCGATGCTATGGCAGTTGTCACCGATCGATTCAAGCCCTTCAAAATCGCCGGTCAGACGATCCACCAGATCGGAATGCCCTGGTGCTTCGGCTGGTTGACGCCGCGCGATGGTGGAGACAGCAGTAACCTGCTGAGTCCATCGATCGGGGATGCCAATACCATGATTCCGGAAACCAAGGCCTTCATGGTCAATATTGTCAGAAAGGAGGTGTAGTCTGATGGGAAAATACGCTGCCTTGGTTGACGTTTCAAAATGCACGGCCTGTCGAGGATGTCAGGTTGCCTGTAAGCAGTGGAATGAAAACCCTGCTGAGAAAACCGTGCAGGTCGGCACATACCAGAATCCCCCAGACCTCTCCAATCTGACATTCACCATCGTCCGGTTCAAGGAGAATCTAGTCGGCGGAGAAGTGGTGTGGAACTTCTTCAAAGATCAGTGTCGCCACTGCCTGGAGCCTCCCTGCAAGGAGCTGGGTGATGACATGGCCAAAGGGGCGATTCTTCAGGACGAGAACGGTGCGGTCATTTTTACGGAAAAGACCAAAGACTGCGACTTCGATGAGATCCGAGATGCCTGCCCCTTTGATATCCCGAGGAAGGACCAAGCAACGGGCATCATGTACAAATGCAGCTTCTGCCAGGACCGGATCGCCAGTGGCATGATTCCGGCGTGCATCAAGACTTGCCCGACGGGTGCCCTGAGTTTTGGGCCGCGGGGAGAAATCCTGAACAAGGCTGAAGTGCGGCTCATGGAGTTGAAAAAGACTCATCCAGCCGCTCGGATCCTCGACAGAGGTGATGTGAGCTGGATCTACCTCCTCCATCAACCGGAGGTGCAGTTCCAGATCACTCGTCGGGAAAGGAAACCCTCGGCGATGTATGCGCTGAGGTCGTTGTGGAAACCTTTCGGGCTGTTTGCCATGGGTGCAGCCCTCGTGAGTCAGGTCGCGAGGAGTCGAGAGTAGTTCGGAGTGTAAGGCGAGGGGCGATCCCCTTGTCTTGCCCGTATGGATTGTGTATCATGAGGCTTGTTTCGCTCAGGAACAAGCCTCTATTTTTGCACGAGAACGGCTTCTTTGGGTCATTTCGGGAGCGCTGGAGAGCGAGGGGATCAGCTGATCCGCTTCACAAATTATGGGATGCTCATCAAGAGGCCACGGGATATCGCAATCTGATTCTGAAAAGCGGGGGAAACTCCTCGGCAGCGTCCACCTGACCGAAAGCTGGAAGCGTTCGAAATCCGCGAGGCGAATGGGCTGTATCTCTTTGAATTTGGTTGAAAAACTAAGGTATAATCAGGTAGTTAGGAGCTGATCATGGGAGAAGGATCGAAAACGATCCTCAAGGAACTCGAAGGGCGGGTCAAAACCCTGGCTCGGCTCCGACCGAGCCACAAGGAGATCCTGGAGTTCTACGGAGCGGTTCTGAGAGAACAGCTCAAAGTGAGGGAGAAGATTCGGCCCGAAACGCTCCTGAAAAAGGCTTCATTTCTGCCCCAGGAGGAGAGCGACCCCCCTCTGCTTCAGGGAAGAGAGATCCCCATCGACCTGGAAGCTGCGAAAAGGGTTTTCCGCTCCCTCTGTCGAGTCACCAAAGGAGAGACTCGCACCCTCCAGGAGGGAATCGAGCGGGTTGAAAAAGAGACGAGAAGTGGGAAGATCGATATGGACCGATTCTTGGGGGAGATGACCCTCTCAGACGCTCGGTATACCGAGGAGGTTTCATCATCACTCGGCCTCAGTCGTGATATTCTCACATTTCTCGGTCGGGCCAGTATCCAACCATTTCTGGTGGAGGCGACGGCGACTCTCGGGGACCGTGTGGACCTGGCCGAGTGGTCGAAAGGGATCTGCCCGATCTGTGCCGCCCCTCCACTTCTCTCAGAACTCGCGGAAACAGAGGGCCAAAGGCTGTTGATCTGTTCTCGCTGTGGGCATCGGTGGAAAGCCTTTCGCATGGCCTGTCCCTTCTGCAATACCGAAGATCCGGAGGCCCACCGGTATCTGTTTGTCGAGGGTGATGAAGCGGTCCGGATCGATGTCTGCGAATCCTGTAGGAAATACATCAAGACGATCGATTCGAGAAAAATGGGCCAGACGATCTTTCCCCTTCTCGAGGACATGGGCACCCTCCATCTCGATATGCTGGCCCAAGAGGAGGGATACCAGCGGGGTTCAACGAGATTTCTGGAGATCAGCTAGGAGTGAGGGAGGGATTTGATCTTGAAACGGGCGATATCTCTGATTGGTCTTAGCCTCCTTATCGCAGCACTTGTCTCTGTGCCGGCCTTAGCCGGGGGTGGCACAATTGATTTGACCATTGTCTATAGCAACAACATCAACGGTATGGTCAAACCCTGCCCTACCTGAGGCAACAAGACAATTGGCGGCCTGGGCAGGCGAGCGACAGTGATCGATGGATGGAAGGCGGAGGGGAGAAATATGCTCATTTTTGATGCGGGTGATCTCCTCTATCCGAGGGTTTCTGAACCGGTGGCGCAAGACCAGATGAGAGTGATGAATCTCCAGGCCCAGGCCATTGTTGAAGCCTTTAACTTCATGGGATGTGACGCCATTACCATCGGGGAAGATGACCTCCTCCTGGGAAAGGCGAATCTTTTGGAGGTCTTGCGCAAAGGGAAATTTCCCATTGTGAGCGCTAACCTTCTTGACGGCGAATCGAAGGCCCCCCTGTTTCAGCCCTACGTGGTGAAGACCATAGAGAATTTCCGCGTTGGGATATTCGGTTTACTCTTGGCACCAGACGCTTCAGACATGAGGTTCAAGGGGTTGATTGTGGAAGAGCCAATGAAAACGGCGAAAAAGGTTGTCTCTGAGCTGAAGGAAAAGACGGACTTCATCGTTCTCCTCAGCCACCTTGGATATGCGAAGGATCTGGAGCTTGCCAAGGCGCTCGATGGAATCAATGTCATCGTTGGCGGCCACACGGGTATCAACTTGAGCTATCCCAGAACCATTCGAAACACGGTGGTTCTTCAGGTTGGAAACAGAGGGCGCTACCTCGGGAGGGTCGATCTGTCCATTCGGGATCCGTCTCAACCTTTTGTGAATTTGAAAATGAAAGAGGCGCTTCAAAAGCGGCTGGGCCAGATTGAGACGCGTCTGCAAGACTTGGAAAAGAACCCCGTCAAGGACCAAAAAAACGAAGAGATAAGAAAACGGTTTTCGCGCCATAAAGCCGACACGGAAAAAGCCCTGCAAGCCTATGAGCAGGGCAACAAAATGGTCAACGAGATTGTCCCGCTCGGGGACAACATCGAAGACGATCCCGAATGCCAGAAGATCTTGGCGCCATACCTCAACCAGATTCCTTAACAGAGTGACGGCTCCCCCCGCAGCCAGGAGGCATCCCCCGCTCAGTAGACCCGGGAAAGATCGGACGAAGACAAGGGACATCAAAGGTTTGTGATTCTCCAGAGGGAATCGGTGCAATGATCGCAAAGACTGATTTTGTTCTCCTCCATCCTCCCAGCCTCTATGACTTCAGAAAGAGCCCCATCATGCATGGGCCGATCAGTGATGTTGTCCCTTCGACGCCGATTTTTGAGTTCTATCCCATTGGATTCGTTAGCATTTCCGAATACTTGGAGAGGTGCGGTTTCGAGGTCAGAATCATCAACGTGGCCCTCAAGATGCTGAAAAGTCCACGGTTTGACGTCGAGAGACTCATCGCTTCGCTGAATCCCCGCCTGTTTGGACTTGACCTTCACTGGATGGCACATGTCCAAGGTGCGCTGGCTATCGCCGAGATCATCAAGCGTTTTCACCCTCAGACTCCAGTGATCCTCGGCGGACTGTCGGCAACATATTTCCACCAGGAGATTCTGGAACGCTACTCACAGGTTGATTTTGTGGCCCGAGGTGACTCCACGGAAGAGCCACTTCGTCAGCTCCTGAATGCCCTAAGAAATGGTGGCGAGTTCCACAGCATCCCCAACCTGTCGTGGAGGGATCGCCGGGGGAGATGTCACGTCAATCCGCTCTCCCATGTCCCCGAAAATCTTGATCACATTGCCATCGATTATCGTCACATCATGAAAAAGGTTGTCCGCTACCTAGACCCGCTTGGATATGAACCATTTTACAACTGGTTCTCCTACCCTGTGACCGCGGTCTTCACCTGTCGTGGTTGTGTGCACGACTGTAACACATGCGGCGGATCTGGCAATGCTTTCAAGGCTATGGCATGTCGTCAAAAGCCCGCCTTTCGCTCTCCCCATCTCCTCGCACGCGATGTTCTTAACAGCATTGACCATCTCAACGCTCCGGTCATGGTCATCGGGGACATATTTCAGGTAGGTCCAGAATATGGATTTGAGTTCCTCTCAGCCCTCAAAGAGAGGAAGATTCGGAATCACATTGCCTTCGAGTTCTTTAGACCCCCGTCTCGTGAGCAACTCGAGAGAATCGCCGCGGCAGTTCCTCATTTCAATATCGAGATCTCACCCGAGTCTCATGATGAAGAAATCCGGCACCGGTTCGGAAGGCAGTTCGACAATCGGTCGCTGGAGAAGATGATTGAGGACGCGCTGGACCTCGGCTGTGGACGGATTGACCTCTTTTTTATGACGGGTCTTTCGGGCCAGACCTATCAATCGGTCATGGATACGGTCGCATACTGCCGGGACCTTTTGGAGCGCTTCGGGAAGAGACAGCGGGTGATTCCCTTCATCTCTCCGATGGCGCCGTTTCTCGATCCTGGAAGCGCGGTCTTTGAAAATCCAGAGGCCTTTGGGTACACGATTCACTACAGAACAGCCGAGGAACACCGCCAGGCGCTCATGTCGCCGAGTTGGAAGTATATGCTCAATTATGAGACCAACTGGATGACGAGAGACGAGATCGTATACAGCACCTATGAAGCAGCACTGAGACTGAATGGATTGAAGGCCCAATACGGCCTCATCGACCAAGACACTGCCCGGGTGATCGGGCAAAGAATCGAGGAGGCGGTCCACCTGATGCACGAGATCGATCGGATTGTCGAAACCTTTGGGCCCGAGGACCGGGAGGGAGAGCTACGCAACCTCGGTGTCCGGTTCAACCACCTCGACATCGCGACCATCTGCGGAAAGGATGAACTCCACTGGCCGACCCATTTCTTTCGGATGAACTGGTTCAAAATTCTCAAAACCCTTCTCATGCCGATCCGCCCGTATGTCGCGTCCCAGGAGAAATCCAATGTCGAATAAGAAACAGGTCCTTAGGCAAATCCCCAAAGTGGACGAGATTCTCAATGATCCCCGTATTTCTCGGTGGATCGAGGAGCACTCTCGGGGAGTCGTTGTGGAGGCTGTCCGTCGAGGACTCCAATGTCTCCGGGATGAGCTGCTGTCGTCGCCTCGTTCCGCGAAACGGGGTGAAGAGACCTTTTCTGTGGACAGGCTCATGCCGTATTTCAAAGCGGCCGTGGAAGCGCAAATCGCCCCGCGATTAAGACACCTCATCAATGCCACAGGCGTTGTGATCCACACCAATCTTGGCCGGTCCCTCCTTCATGCCAGTGCCATCGAGCATATGGATGAAGTGTCCCGTCGTTTTTCCAATCTGGAATACGATATCGAGAGGGGACAGCGAGGGTCTCGCTATGTTCACGTAGAAGAGATACTGTGTGCCTTGACCGGGGCCGAGGGTGCTCTCGTTGTGAACAATAACGCGGCCGCCGTTCTCTTGGTTCTCAACACACTGGCAGAGGGTCGGGAGGTGGTGGTCTCCCGAGGCCAGCTGGTCGAGATCGGTGGGTCTTTCAGGATACCCGATGTGATGCGCCGCAGTGGCGCTCGTCTGGTCGAGGTGGGGACGACCAACCGGACCCATCTCGAAGACTACCATCGGGCCATGGGTGAGGAAACGGCGCTTCTCCTGAAAGTTCATACCAGCAATTTCAAGATCGTCGGATTTACCGCTGATGTATCCCTTAGGGATCTTGTCGAGCTCGGAAAAAACGAGGGCATTCCAGTCATGGAAGACCTGGGGAGTGGATGCCTTGTTGACATGACCCAATACGGGCTGGAAGCCGAACCTCTGGTTCAGGATGCGATCAGGGAGGGTGCTGACGTTGTCACGTTTAGCGGCGATAAACTCTTAGGGGGCCCTCAGGCGGGGATTATTCTGGGAAAGAGGGACATCATTGGCCGTGTGCGGGCCAATCCCCTTAACCGTGCCCTTCGTATTGACAAACTGACCCTTGCCGCCTTGGAGTCGACCCTGCGTGTTTATCTGGACGAGGAGAGAGCACTCAGAGAAATCCCAACCCTGGCTATGCTCACAGTCTCGCCAGCCACACTCATTCGCCGGGCCCGTCGCCTGATGAGTCAAATCCGTCGCCACCTCGGGGATGCTGTGGAGGCCTCGATCCGTGAGGATCGATCGCAGGTGGGAGGGGGCGCCTATCCACTTCAGGAACTCCCGACTCGGGTGATCGCTATCCGATCGACGAGGCTCTCGGCAAACGACATCGAGGCGGCGCTCCGACGGCACGCCCCCCCCGTGATTACCCGCATCAATAGGGACGAGGTTATCCTGGATCTCAGGACCATTCAGGACGACGAAATTCCGATCGTCGTCAAGGCCCTATCACAAACGCTCGGGTGAGGGGGTTGATTGATCCGATGAGGGACAAGGCTTTTGCCTTTAGGGTCCTTGAGGAGGATGAGGGCAAACGATTCGACCGTTTTCTTCAGGAAAAGGATCTGCCCCTATCCCGATCCCGAATCAAGCGGTTGATCGAGGATGGCCAATTTCTGGTCAACCACAGGATGGCCAAACCGGGCTTGCGGCTGAGAATCGGGGATGAGATCGATGGCACCATTCCTCCACCGAAGATTTTGAAGATAAAAGCCGAGGATATTCCACTCGATGTTCTCGGTGAAGACCACGATATCATCGTGGTGAACAAACCTCCCGGGATGGTGGTTCATCCGGCCCCTGGGAATTACACCGGGACACTCGTCAATGCCCTGCTTTTCTACTGTTCTGACCTTTCTGGGATCAATGGGGTTCTACGCCCCGGAATCGTCCACCGGCTAGACAAATTCACGTCAGGGGTGATGGTGGTCGCTAAGAATGATCTGGCTCATGAGTCGTTGGCCAAGCAGTTCAAGAACCGTAATGTCGAGAAGCGCTACCTGGCAGTCGTTCATGGGCATCTCCCAGAGCCGGAGGGACTCATTGACAGTTCTTTGGGAAGACATCCGAAGAATCGCAGGACGATTTCCATACACACACGAAGCCCGAGAGAGGCCGTAACACGCTGGAGGGTCCTCGAGATTCTGCGGGAACTATCTCTCCTAGAGATCCTTCCCCGAACAGGTCGGACTCACCAGATTCGGGTTCACCTCTCATCGATCGGCCACCCGATTCTCGGGGATCCAGTCTACGGTCGCCGAAAGCATCTGAAGCAGATTCGGGATCCCCAAGTACGAAGTCGGGTGGGCAGATTTAAGCGACAGGCTCTCCACGCATCTGATCTGAGATTCATTCACCCCCATAGCCGTGAGTCTGTGGCTTTCCATGCCCCTCTCCCCCGTGACATGGAGGAGGTGATTAATTCTCTCAGGACCTAGGAAGATAGATTGCGCACTTCGGCCGCTTAAGGATCAGTCGCCGAGCTCCCTCGAGGTTGGAGGAGCGGCCCTGCGGACCTTGAGGCTGGAGGCCAAAGCCTCCTTGCTTCGAGCCTTGAGCGGAGCAATAGCGGAGCGGTCCTCAAACCTGGGTCGGCGAGGTGGTTCTCGCCTCTGAGTGAGAATTCGTTTGTTCTATCGAGGTCTCTCATGATGAAAGAAGAGAAGGCCACTTCCCTTCAAAAACGGAACGGCCTTGGTTTTTATCAGGCTTCCCATCTCGACGCTTCGGGTCAGCTCATCCATGCGTTTACGACGCGTCAGGGCGGGGTAAGTCCTCCCCCTTTTCATACATTGAACCTCAGTATCAGTACTGGCGATAAATCGGCCTATGTCAGAAAGAACAGGAAAATCCTCGCCGGGACTTTTGGGCTCGATCCCTCCACGCTTCTGACGGTGAATCAAGTCCACGAGGCAGATGTACTCATCGTGGAAGGTTCCGCGTCAGAGGACCTTTCCGAGGCCTCTTGGGATGCCATCGTCACCCAGAGACCGGGCATCGCCATTGGGGTGCTCACGGCCGACTGCGTGCCGATTCTCATGTTTGATCCTGAAAACGTTGCCGTCGCCGCTGTCCATGCTGGCTGGAAGGGAACAGCGAGCGATCTCTTGGGGAAGACGATTGGGACGATGGTGAACCGGTTTAGAACTCGGCCGGAGAGGCTTCGGGTTGGCATAGGGCCGTCTATCGGCCCCTGCTGTTATGAGGTTGATGATCGTGTGAAATCAACGTTTTCTTGCCACAATGACTCCTGGCCGAAATGGGCGAGAGCGGTCTCCCATGACCGTTGGATGTTGAACCTCTCACGAGTGAACGTCGACCTCCTCCTGGAATCAGGAATTCGGCCGGAAAACATGGTGCGCTTCGATATCTGTACCCATTGCCACCCACATCTCTTTTATTCCCATCGGAGGGATGGAAGAAGAACAGGCCGGCAGATGGCCTTTATCATGTTGAAATAAAGAGATTTTTCAAAAAAGGACTCGATTTCAGACCCAGAGCAAAGAAGCACGGAATGGGGAAGGGCTGTCTTCGGGCAGATAAACCCTGTGAAAATCTATCTTGCCATTTTCCCTGGTCCCCTATTTATCTCCACGAGTCAACATGGTATATTAGGGCCGTCCTCTTTCGCAACTCCCAGGCTGGCCGGAAGATTGGGATGTTCGTGGTTGCCAACTTTCTTTTTGCAGTCGCAAAGATCTTAGACATCGTGCTCAGCATATATATGTGGGTCATCATTGCGAGAGCCGTTGTTTCGTGGGTGAGTCCCGATCCCAGAAACCCGATCGTGAGCATCCTCTATCAGCTCACGGAGCCCGTCTTGTGGCGCATCAGGAGGTACCTTCCCCTACGGGGTTTGGGTATCGACGTTTCGCCGATTATTGTCATCTTCGTCATCATATTCATCCGTCGTTTTCTGGTGGTCACCCTCTTCGATATTGCCAGCCGCATGTAGTCTCCGTGGACCCCTTCAATCCGGCCGAGATCCCTCCCAACTCCACGGTCCTGTCATCCGCCTCGCCCGGGTTCTTCATCCTGAAGATTCGTGAATCATGCAGGCGAGTTTTCCTTGGAGATGGATTGAAAGATGATTGCGGGGTGGGAATCGACTTCTGCAGTATGTGAGCGGTATGATCGCCTTCGGAAGGCTCGAGGGTCAAGGACCAAATGTCTTTCCCTCATGAGGACTGGCGGGGGAGTGAAGCCCTGCGTAAACATTACCTCGCCGCAGGGCTGCTCGGGTCGTTAATCTCCTCACGACGCAAGCCGAAGATCTTCCTGGCCATGAACTCCCCGAATTCATAGGCCAGAAGAAGGCGCTTTCCGCTTCGGTCGATCGTCTGAGGAAACTCCTTCCAGAAATCGATTTCCTCCTCAATCGGGTAGCGATCGGCAACTTGGGTGCGGAAAACCTTCCACTCGTCGGGATTCGGATGGACCACCGAGATTCGGAGTCTCTGGCAGTAATCGTGGAATCTGTAATCCTCTCCCAGGGTTTTCCTGAAAACTTCGTCAATGGCGGTGGCCTTCCGAGGCAATAGAGTTTCCAGGGATTCCTGAAGGTGGAGAAGCGCATTGCGCAATTCAAAGATCGCAAATCCTTGCTTGTCGATCTGATTGGCCAGGATGTGCTCAACTCGCAGGCCGATCTCGATCAGGCCCTTGTAATCCTTAAAGGTTGATTCGGTTTCCAGAGGGGCAGAACAAACCACGACCACCTCGGATAAGGGGATCCCTTGGACCTCTGCGACGCTGAGAGCATCCTCAATGGGCGTTACCTGGTTGACTCCGCCGTCGATCCACTGCGTCGTTCCGTCGTAGGGAAATTCGCCAGGACTGAATGCGATTGGAATGGCCGTACTGCCCAAGATGATCTGGGCGGTAAATGGAGCCAGGGCAGGGTCAGTCGGGTCCAGGGCATAGTACTTCCCAGTTTGGAGAGAGACCACGCCGATTCTGAGATGGGTTTTGGTATGTTTCAGATTCTGTTGAAGATCCCGAGTATTCTCTTCGATTGCCTCGAAAAGCCGGCGATTGTCCTCGAGACCGTTCATCTCTCCCAGCTGACGATAGAAGATGCCACCCGGGAGTACCGCCCTGATGACCTTTTCGGCTAGGGTGAAACGCTCGGGGATGATCTCAAGGTCTGTCTCTGCCTGTCTCATCCAGATCTCTTTCAATTTCTCAAAGTAGTCGGGGCCCTGGGCAACCATCATCGCATTGAGGGCTCCAGACGATACACCGCATACGATTTTGTAAGCCTCTTTGCGCTCCTTGAGAAGATACTCGAGGGCCCCAATCTGAAAAATACCCTTGGTCCCCCCACCCGAGAGAACAAGGGCCTTTTCTCCGGTCGGCGGAATGAGGGTCGGTTTCTTTGGAAAAAGGTTAGAGAGGATTTGACCCAGCTTTGTTCCAAAACCCATAGAATCCCCCGATTTTGTGCGTTCTCTTGTTGCTCCGTCTGTCAGAGACGGCATTCAGAGTCAATATATCAAATAGAAAGGGTCAATCAAAGGCTCTGACAGACCGGAACCCGCCGTCCAGGTTCGGAACACCTGAACGTAGTGAAACAGTTTGAGTGTTCGACTCACCGGAAGACCCATGAATCGAAAACTCATGGTTTTGGTCGTTCCTTCAGAGAGCGGAAGGAGCCTCTCTGAGTGTGAACTTGGCTTGGCAGGGTCGGTCGTGGATGCTCGCGGAGGATAGGTCTTTTTGGACGCGTTTACCCCTTGAATCCCGTTATTTCGCGTGCCCTTCGGGCCACCTCGATGACCAGGGAAACGGCGTGCTCAAGATCCCTGAGATCGACCACACTGCTCGGTGAGTGGATATATCGGCATGGAACAGAAATGATACCTGCCAGAACCCCGCCCCGACTCAGATGAATGGCACCTGCATCGGTCCCTCCGGAAAGGGGAGCCTTGTGCTGCCAGGGTATCTTCAACCCCTTGGCGGCCTCCTCAATGAACCGCACAAAAGCTGGATTCACGATGATGGATTTGTCGGCCACTGAAATTGCAGGTCCTTGAGATAATCGGGCCGGACACTTGTGGTCTGGTGTCCCAGGGGTATCCGCCCCGATCGTGCCTTCGACAACGAGAGCGACGTCTGGCTGAATCTCATAACTCGCCGTCTTTGCCCCTCGGAGGCCGACCTCTTCGCCCACGGCAAAATTGGCGACCACAGTAAAATCTGGACGATTCTGGAAGAAGTGCTCGAGGCATCGAATAAGAACGGCACACCCGACGCGATCGTCCAGCGCCTTGCCCATGACCCGATGATCACTCAGGACCTGAAAAGGATAGGCAACCGTTCCTGGTGTCCCCGGTCCAATGCCCATCGCGCTCAGGGCGTCTCTCGATTCCGCGCCTGCGTCGATATAGAGGTCCTCAACTTTCAATGGCTGCTTCTGCTCCTCAGGGGTTTGGACATGAGGCGGCAGGGAGCCGATCACGCCTCGGTACTTCTTGCCGCTCTTGGATCTGAGATCAACTTGTTGTCCGGGAAGGACCCTGGGGTCCCATCCCCCAATGAGGGCGAATCGGATAAATCCTTTCTCTTCCACATGACTGACCATCACCCCGATTTCATCCATGTGGGCATCGAGCATGAGTGTGAAATCGCGACCGGGATTGATTCGCGCGATGAGATTCCCTAGAACGTCTGTCGAGATGTCCTCAGCGACATCCCTAATGGCTTCACGGATCCAATCACGGACTTCATCTTCAAACCCCGATACACCGAATTGGCTCGTCAGTTGTCTGAGTAGTTCGACAGTCTCCACCAAAAAACCCCCTTTTCAGTTTCGTGAATTAGCCACCAGATCGTGCTTGTTGTCCGTGGTTCGTTCCTACTGACCACTGACAACCGACAACTGACGGCACTGAGGAAGCTTGTGAGCAGCGAAGTGCGTCCCCTTTCCACTTTCATCGGACAAAACTTCCTGTGGAAAATCAAGGGTCATCGCAACTTTGCGGAGGGAGTTGGGTATTCTGGCGACCGAAGAGGGCCTCCCATGAAATGAGGGAACTTGGCCCACCGCAATCAGGGACTGGCGGGCCTTTAACTCGAAGAGGAACCGAGAATCGCACCCGGGAATCGACCGAGGATATCCTCAACAGACTCCTTTTTGCTTTTCAGTCTCAGAAGGGCTTCGATCTCCAGCAATTGATCTGACGTGAGAACGTCCCCATTCACTTCTACGCCGTATTGAAGTTCGATTGTCTCGAGAAGAATTGCCTTGATCTCCCTTTCATAGGAGAGATACTGCGGATCCGATGGAGTCCTGTAGGTCTTTCCGCCGTATTTGGGACCGAGTTTCGAGGCTTCCTGGGATTGGGTCAACGCGGGGTTAATGAAGAGAGTGCAGAAAAATATGAGAGAAATGAGAAGCGCTGTTTTCTTCATGGCAGAGCCCGCCTCCTGTTTCAGAATTGTTATTGTGTGCTTATACTTGGAATTCATCGATGTGTCAATACGGCCGGATTCCAAGCGTGGAGGATTCCACTACATGAGAATCGGCCCATGTTTCAGTATGGATTGCAGTTTCGGGGTTCCCCCGGTTTCGAGTTTCAACAGTTTCAACCCGTGTTTGTATCCGAGGGTTTCCTCTTCGTGACTGTTCCAGACGACCCGTGCCAGGATTTTGAGACTCGTAAATTTGCAGTCCTCGCGGTAGTACAACTCGATGATGAGTTGACGGCCAGAGGGAATTTTCTGGTTAAGATAGAGAGAGAGACCTCCAGCCCCAGCATTTTCTGCAATCCCGACGTGAACAGGCCCTTTCTTTTTGTTATGGATGACGAAACAATCTGCCGGGAGGTCGACATAGTGTCTTCGATGTTTTCTTCTTTCCCGCACGGGTTCTTGAGGCCCAGCGGGCTGTTCCTGGATCATATGAGTTCCCTCCCTAGAATCGGCTTCGGGGGTTTGTTTGGACTTTTCATGCATGTTTTGTGCCAAATTGTGGTTTTCTGTACAGGAGGCGTTCCCAGACGCTACCGCCGTCTTCCTCCTCATGTAACCCACTATGACAGATTTTTCGGGATTTGGCAACCACGTCCGCGATGCTCCGGCCTTTTGCCGAAAGAGGGCCTTCGATCGGACCCACAATTCCTCTCACCCGCTCCCCTTCGGTTCCGCTCAGGGCGAGCCTGAATATTTGACGCATCGACCGATTTAACCCTATAATGTAACTGAGAATTCTGACGCTGAGGAGGCGCTGATGTGGGAATATACGGAGAAAGTCAAGGATCACTTCATGAATCCACGCAATGTCGGGGAAATCGAAGATCCTGATGGCATGGGAGAGGTGGGGTCTCTCGCCTGCGGGGATGCTTTACGACTGACCTTCAAACTCGACAAGAATAAGCGGATCCAAGATGTCAAGTTCAAGACTTTCGGCTGTGCGAGTGCCATCGCATCGTCATCGGCCCTCACTGAAATCATCAAGGGGATGACACTGGAGGAGGCGGAAAAGGTCACCAACCAGGATATTGCCAACTACTTGGGGAGTCTCCCTGAGGAGAAGATGCACTGTTCGGTCATGGGGAGGGAGGCCCTGGAGGCCGCGATTGCGAACTACCGAGGAGAAAAACCCATAAAGGAAGACTTTGAGATCGTCTGTAAATGCTTTGGCATCACGGACAGGGAGATTGAGCGGGTGACCCGAGAAAACAATCTCACGACAAGAGAACAGGTGACCCACTACACCAAGGCAGGTGGGGGTTGCGAATCGTGTCATCCGAAGATCGAGGCAATTCTGAAAAAGGTGTGGGGAGAAAAAGAGAGAGAGCCTGCCATTTCGCCTCCACCCGAGGGAAAGAAACTGACCAATCTTCAAAAAATGCGGCTCGTCGAGGAGACATTGGAGCGAGAAATCATCCCACCGATGAGGGCTGATGGCGGAGATCTTGAGCTCATCGATATCGAGGGCAACACGGTTTATGTGGCGCTACGCGGGACGTGTTCCTTCTGCCCGAGTTCTGATTTCACGCTGAAGAAATACGTGGAATCCAAGCTGCGGGAATTTGTGAGTCCCGATATGGTCGTGGAGGAGGTCAAGGCATGAGGGTTGTTTACCTGGACAACAATGCGACCACCCAGGTGGCTCCCGAAGTGGTCGAGGCCATGGTTCCATTTTTTCACGACCTCTATGGCAATCCTTCGAGTATGCATCATTTTGGGGGACAAGTCGCCCACAACATCGCCGAAGCGAGGGAGAGAATCGCGGCCCTCCTGAACGCCGATCCATCTGAAATCGTTTTCACGAGCTGCGGCACCGAGAGCGACAACACGGCCATCCGGGGGACCCTGGAATCCTATCCTGAAAAGAATCACCTCATCATATCGAGAGTCGAACATCCGGCGGTCCTCAATGTTGGCCCCTATTTGAGGGCCCGGGGATATCGGGTGACAGAGCTCGGCGTGGATTCTCAGGGACGACTCGATTTGGATGAACTCCGCGAGGCAATCGATGACGAGACGGCCCTGGTCAGCATCATGTATGCCAACAACGAGACGGGTGTGATCTTCCCGATCGAGGAGATCGGAGAGATTGTCAAGGCAAGAGGGATACCCTTTCACACGGATGCTGTTCAGGCCGCGGGCAAAATTCCCCTTGATATGGCGAGGAGCCATGTGGACCTGTTGTCCCTATCCGGCCACAAACTCCACGCACCCAAGGGGATTGGTGTCCTCTATATCCGTAAGGGCACAAAATTTTCGCCCCTGTTCATTGGCGGCCATCAGGAGGGTGGACGGCGGGGGGGTACGGAGAATGTTCCCTACATCGTCGGTCTGGGGAAAGCCGCTGAACTCGCAATGGAGCACGTGGGAGAGGAGAACGTGCGGGTCCGTGCCTTGCGGGATCGGCTGGAAACGGAGCTCTTGAAGCGAATTCCCAATACCCTGGTGAATGGTGATCCAGAGCAACGGCTTCCCAATACCTCCAGTCTCAGCTTTGAATATGTGGAAGGAGAGTCGATTCTCCTGTTGATGAGCAATGAGGGGATCTGCGCCTCCTCAGGGTCGGCCTGCACATCCGGCTCGCTTGAGCCTTCTCACGTGTTGCGAGCCATGGGGGTTCCCTTCACTGCTGCCCATGGATCGATCCGCTTCAGCCTGAGTATTTACAATACGAAAGAAGAGATCGATTATGTCATTGAAAAACTCCCTCCGATTTTGGAGAGGCTGAGGGAGATCTCACCTTTCTGGAAGGATTACAAGGAGGGAAAGCCGATTTCATCTTTGGTGGCAGGGATTCATCCAGAGCATACCGGCCATAAATAAACGAAATAATTTCACCACAGAGACGCAGAGCACACAGAGGGAAAGACGTTTTGATCGGGCGGCGGTTGCCGCCCGATCAAAAATTGCCTGCGCCTTCGGCGCACGGGATGGCCGACCTGAAGCGCGAGCTTTTTGCCCGATCCCCGATCGGGCAAAAAAGTCTTCACTCCGTGCTCTCGGTGCCTCCGTGGTGAGATCTCAAACAAAAGTCATTGGGGGATCCCCGACAACATACCGGCCACAAATAGATTCGCGCCAGAAGGAATTAACCATAGAGAGAAAAAACTCAGTCCTTCGGGTGTTTCCGCACAGTCAGTTTCCCGCCGAAAGATCAACCAAGGAATCTCTATCCCTGGGATGTCTTCCGCCAGGGGCGGAGAGACTTTTTCATTGGGCCGTATCTCTCCCCGCCCAATGAAAAATATCCCTATCCTCCGTGTCCCCCGTGCCTCTGTGGTGAATCCCTAGTTTCTCCGCCGAAACAGGTAACTCCCCAGAAATATGAGAATCAACGAGAGCAGGACCCCCTGGAAACCAGAACTCAGGCCGAGGAGCTTCCCCAAGCCGAGTTGATCGATCGGGCCGAGCCTTCCGAAGATGACCCATCCACCTCCCCCAATCATGGCGGCCAGTGCTCCCATGAGGTTCAGCCTGAATTCATGGCGAAAGAAACCCAAGACCACGGGGATGACGAGCCCGGCCGTGTAGATCGAATATCCGAAGAAAAGGAGGCTGATGACCCCTCTGAATCTCAGGGCAAATCCCAGCGCCAATAGACCGAAAAAGACCACGGCGAGCCTGGAGAGGATCAGGATTTTCCTTTCCTCAAGTTCCCTGCCCCGAACCCTCCGAACGAGGTCATTGACAATATCCATGGAAAAGATCGTACTCGAGGTCAAAAGAACCGTGTCAGCCGAAGACATGAGGGCGCACAATAGGGCTCCCATGACAATGGCATTGATCCCCCAGGGCAACACTTCTCTGATCATGTAGGGAAAGGCCTCCTCAGCGGGGAGAGACGGGGCAAGAACCCGTGCTGACATGCCAATGAGGACAATGGAAAAGGCAAAAGGAATCAGAATCAAGGCGGACACAAGGACACTTCGCCGGGCGGTGTTTCCGTCCCGAGACGAAAAAAGGCGCGTATAGATGTCCGGCCCGACGACATAAGCCGACCCGATGAGGACCAGCCATTCGATAAGATCCTTCCAAGAGAAGGACGGACTGACCGGAAAAAGAAAGAAGTCTGCGGGGAGCTGGCTTTTCATCTCCGCAACTCCGCCAATCCGGTCTAGACCGAAGTAGACACAAAGGAGTATTCCCGCGACCATAATGGCAGATTGCACAGCGTCCGTGCGGATAATTGAGATCTGCCCTCCGAGAATGGTGTAAGCGACAAAGACGGCCGTCGAAAATCCCATCAGGAGAGAGAGGTTGCCGGGAGCGATGGTGCTGAGTATTCGTCCTGAGGCCACAATCTGACCCCCGATGATTCCAATCCACGCCCAGACGATCACGACAGAGGCGACAAGCTTGGCAGAGGCTCCGTATTGCTCTTCCAAAAGCTGGGGCAGCGTGAAGAGCCCATAGTCACGGATTCTTCGCGCCAGAAAGAGGAAGAGGAGGAACATCCCGACAACCCCGACGAGTAACCACCAGGCCCCCACCAGGCCCCAGGAAAACCCTCTACCGGCCATCCCGACCGTGCTCGATCCGCCGATAATCGTCGCAAGCAATGATCCGGTAATGAGGAGGGGGCTCCCCTTCCGATCCGCCACGAAGAAGGTTTCAATGCCTTTGATTCGTCTGGCACTTGCCAGGCCGATCCATATCATGGCAGCGAAGTAGAGGATCACAAAAGCAAGAATCACGTTTGGATCACCTTCTCAGGGGAGGTCATGACCGTCCCTCCGCCTGTGGCTGACCGATTTCTTTCGTTTGCCGCTGTCTCCCGGCAAGCGAAAAACCAGAAAGCGGAACGCTGCGATCTCTGTGTCTCAGTGGTCAAAAAGATCCTAGTGTGGTGTATCAGTAATAACTTGCATAATTTACCCGATCACACGGTCTCCTGAGAACCGACATCTTAAATCCGATTCTAACCGGAGTTTCCGGACTTTTTCGCTCCACCCTCGAGGCCAGTGGCCCAAGTCCCTTTGAGCGTTCCTTCAGATGTTTTTTGCTCATAAATCTTAGGCGAAGCGGAAGATAAGCGCCTTCAACTGTCTGAGCCCGAAGGGCGAGTTTTGAAGGCGTCTGGAGCGAGCCTTAGATTTATCAAAAAACCTTTGGGAAAAGCGAAAAGGGTTTGGGGCACTTCGTCAATCCATGAATGTTTTTAATTTCAGCTACTTATGCAATCATACTGTCAGGAAACTTCAGAATTTTAGACCTTGAAATCTTAATACGTGCGATCAGTTTTCGTATGAATTTCATAAATTACTTTTGGGACGTCATACTAGCGAGCCCGGGTGGTCGGGAAAATCAAGTAGCACAGCGGAGAGCGAATTGTCAACCGATTTATTGTATCCGGGTTTACGATTAAGACCCCGGTCTCTGCCTTTGCGATTCAAGATCCTCGATAAACTGAAGGATCTTTTCATGGACAAAACGCTTTTCGGGGTTGTGATCAGAGATAACCACATGGGGGGCGTCCTCGAGCCAGACGAGGGTCTTCCTCGCGGACTTCACGTGCTGATAGATGAAATCCGCGCTCTTTGGTGCCACAGTTGGGTCGGTTTTTGACTGGACAATCAGAATGGGTTGACTGATCTCTTTGACTTTTTTCAATCTCACGAGCCGCGTGAGTTTGACGAGTTCCGCCACCGCCGCGAGTGGCCTTTTTTCGTAATAGTAGCCTTCATCGCCTTCAAGCAAAGGCGTTGGAGAAAATCTCCTCAGGTATTTCAGGATAGAGGCGAACCTTGCCAAAGGGTTTACCAGATAGATCGCGCTCGCGAGAGAAATGATCCCTTCAACGCGGGTCTCTGCTGCCAGCCGGAGCAGCAGCGTCCCTCCCGTCGAAACCCCACCGACGAGAATCCGATGAGCGAGGTGGGAGACAAGTTCATAGCCTCTGGTAATGGACCGGTACCAGTCGTGCTGAGTCTGTCGCTCAAGATCCTCTGCTGTTGTGGCGTGGCCGCTGAGGCGGACCCCATAGACATTGTGGCCCTGTTGGTGGAGAAGCTCCCCCAGCTCTCGGGTTTCATTCGGTGTGGCGGTAAAGCCATGAACCAAAAGGATTCCAAGGTCGGTCAAACCTTTGCGGTGAAGCAAGTACGGGAAAAGATCGGGCTGTTGAACCCCTGCCCGGCTGGCCTCTTCTCGCATATCCTCGGCAAGAAGCAGCGCTCGTTGAAATTCTGGCTGAAAACTCATTTCTTCACCATTGCATATCTTATATCACATCTGACTTTTATCATCTCACAGAGTCCACAGAGCCGCAGAGCTTTTGAGCTGAATCATTGAGGAAGAGGATTTAGCTCAAACTACAATCCCGCTTCGCGGCAGTTGTTCTCCAAAGGGAATCCCCATGTCGAGATTCAATGGTGGAGCAAACGAGGTCAAAACCGCCACGCCAGTGGCTGAAAGTTTGTCTGATTTTTCCTCTCAAAAAATTAGACAAAGTGTCAAATCTCTGAGGCCTCTGTGTGCTCGAGCGACCCTGAGCAAGGCCGAAGGGGAGCGGGCGAGAGCAGGCAATAATTGCAGAATGATGTGTTGTTCCAGCTCATCCCTGTCAACTGACCACGGACCACGGACACCGTACTCGTCCTCCTATTCATAGATGCAGTTACGTATTGTCTCTGAAATGTTTCACCACAGAGGCACGGAGGGCGCAGAGGGGCTTTTCTTTTTTGCCCATCGGGAGACGACGATGGACAAAAACACTGCCCACCAGAGCGAGGATAGGTACAACATGGTTGACCGTGGCTCAAGAAACCGTACATCCGTTGCCCGATCGGGCTGATGGTTTTCGTTTGCCGTCGTCTCTCGGCAAACGAAAAAGCAACTTCATTTCCGTGTGCTCTGTGGTCTCCGCGTCTCGAACGAGCGTAGCGAGTGGGTGGTGAATCGTGCCGTGCCGAAAACGAGACTGCCAATGAAATGCAAACAATAAAATGCTGTCTGTAATATCTCTGAAGGCATTGGATATTCCCGAACTTTTGTGGTATTCAAGGAGAAAATCCCCCCTCGGGAGTATGTCTGTGAAAGCCATGATTCTCGCTGCAGGGCTTGGAACGCGACTCCTACCTTTGACCAGAGAGATTGCCAAGCCCGCGATTCCCTTTGCTAACCGGCCACTCATCCACTACTGCCTCGAGTGGCTAGGGGAAAATGGCATTGACATGGTGGTGATTAACCTTCACCATCAACCCCAATCGATCGTCTCTGTCATCGAGGAACGTTCGTGGCCGTTTGAAATTCATTTTTCTCATGAACCGAGCATTCTCGGAACAGCAGGGGGCTTGAAAAAGGCAGAGAGATTCCTCAAGGACGGAACCTTTGTCATCGTGAACAGTGATTGCCTATTTGAAGTTGAACTGGCTGCCCCAGTGGCCTATCACGAGGAAAAAGGCGCACTGGCCACAATGGTTCTCAAGGAAAAGCCCCCCAAAGATCCTTATGGTACGGTCAGAACCGACAAAGCGGGTCGCATCATCGGCATAGAAGGCCCGGATATGCGGAAGGGACAAGGGCGAGGATACACCTTTACCGGGATTCACATTTTTGAGCCTGAGATTTTGCGATGGATTCCCCCTGACCGTTCTACTGAAATGAGTCACATGGTCTACCCTCGGTTGATTCAAGAGAGGCGAGGGGCTTGGGGGTTTCTCACGAACGCCTTCTGGGCCGAAGTCGGAAGGCATGAGACTTACCTCGAGGCGCACAGGCAATTTCTGGTTCGCCACGCCTTTGGTGCGGTTACCGAAGGCCGCCTCTCCCCTCATGTGCGGCTCGTCCCTCCGGCCATCGTTGGCCTTGACTGCCAGATTGAAGACGAGGCGCAAATCGGCCCCATGGCCGTCCTGGGGCCTGGTTGCCACATCGGAAGGGGGGCGATTATCGAGGATTCCGTCCTGTGGGAAAAAGTCACCGGCGGCCCTGGTGCCCATGTGAGGGGCTCCATCATCGGGCACGAAGTTACCATTGATCCAGGGGCTCGCGTTGAGGGTAGGGTGGTAAGCGGCGGCGAATGGCAAGAAATCGGTTGAGAGAGAGACCGATGACCATCCATAGATCCTATAAGGCAATTACTGACCGCAGAGGCACGGAGATCGCAGAGAGGAAGATCTTTTTGTTTGTCGGCCTCTGCCGACAAACACAAAACCTCGGCCCCTTCGGGGCAAGGTCAGTTTTTCCAGCAGGGGCAAACCGACGAAGAGGCCTCTCTTTCGTCCCCATGGGGGACTGGATTTTGCCAATGCCGGTTAGAGCCGGCATTGGTAAACCAAGTTTTCTCAGTGCTCTCCGTGCCTCTGTGGTGAAACATTGAAACACGAGTGTTAAAAGCCATATGAGAGTTGCCAAAAAGGTTCTCCTAAGAGCTATCCAACGATTTGTGGGCAAGGAAATCAACGATCTCACCGTCCAAAAACTGGGAGGCGATGCTTCAGATCGCAACTACTACCGCCTCCACTTGAGTGGCACAGGAACTAATTTCCCCCCAACGCTGGTCGTCATGGAGCTTCAAGCCCCCTTCGAGGCCGAGGAGCTCCCTTTCATCAACATCCGAAATACCCTCGAGAAATCGGGTCTCGGTGTGCCCAAGCTATACGGCACGGAACCCCAACAGGGCCTTGTCTTCCTCGAGGATCTTGGGGACCAGATTCTTCAAAAGAAAATCGAGACAGAAAACCGTGATTCCATCGAAGCGCTCTATCACGAAGCCATCGATATACTGGTGAAAATGCAGTGTGACCTCGACAAATTCCGAGATTGCTTGGCGTTTACGATCGCCTTCACCGTCGAGAAGTTTGTCTGGGAGTTGGATTTTTTCAGGACCCATTATATCGAGGGCCTTCTGGGAAAAAAGATTCATCCTGATGACCGAAAGGCCATGGACCGGCTGTTTCCTTGGCTTTCAAACCTCATGGACAAGGAAAAGAAGGTCTTCACGCATCGGGACTACCACTCACGCAACCTGATCTACCATGACGGCCAGCTAAAAATGCTCGATTTCCAGGACGCCCGAATGGGACTGGCTCAATATGACCTGGCCTCTCTACTCAGAGACTCCTACGTGGCTCTGAATGAAGCGCTTATGGAATCCCTCCTCGAATACTACCTCTCGGAATTGGAGAAAAAAACTGGGGAGAAAATCGATCGGCCCCGATTCCGTTACCTCTTCGACATGACCTCCCTTCAGCGAAACCTCAAAGCCATCGGGACTTTTGCATTTCAGGCCGTCGGACGGAAGAATCAGAGATATCTCAAGTACATTCCCACCACACTGACCTACATAAAGAAAAACCTCCACCGATATGATGCGCTCGCCCCCTACCGGGAGGTTCTTGCAAGATATCTCCCCTTTGATGAGCGCTGAGTTCTCCGATGAACTGACAGAAAAGATATCTTTACCCTAAATACCCCTGAGCGCATTCATTTCAGATGTTGGTTCCTGAAGATTTTTGGACACCAGCGGGTTTAAAGACAGCTTGACTTAGTCTTAGACTTAGTCTATACTACTGTCGAGGTGACTGGCTATGGTCAAAATAAATGTCCATGAAGCAAAAACGCATCTTTCTCGGTTATTGGCACGAGTAAGTAATGGAGAAGAAATCATCATTGCCAAGGCAGGTAAGCCGATTGCCCGTTTAATCCCGATAATTCAGAAACCTGAAAAACGTATTGCGGGAAGCGCCGCGGGGAAAGTTTTTGTAGCGGATGATTTTAATGCTCCCCTTCCCGAATCTATTCTGAGCGCATTTGAGCAATGAAAGCGTTGCTAGATACCCATACTTTCTTGTGGTGGATTAACGACAGCCCTAAGTTGTCATCTCGTGTCCGTGAAATCATTAGCGATGGGAATAATGACCTGTTCCTCAGTGCCGCGAGTGGGTGGGAGATTGCGGTTAAAGTTCAGCTTGGCAAACTTAAACTTCCCGACTCACCCGAGCGCTTCATCCCAGAACAACTGAGAATTAACAACATCAAAGGTTTACCTATCGAAATGAGCCATGCGCTCCAAATCTCCACCCTTCCAGATCATCATCGAGACCCTTTTGACCGTGTGCTGGTCGTCCAGGCCCAACTAGAGGGCCTACCTATTCTGACTGCCGATCCACTGATTGCCCAATACCGGCTAGAAGTCATTTGGTGAAACACAGTTTATTCCAGTTTTCCTTAGTATCCTCGTCCTCAGCGGAGTTACGGACCTCGAGAAACAGAAAGTGTCGGCCGAGCTTAAACAACGGTTCGCGGCGGCCACTGGCGCCGCCGTTTCTGCCGGGCTCATGGCCATCTAATAATTCACGTTATGCAATCCCAAAAAGCTAAAAACCGTGCCACCCCGGCAACAGCAGGATTGATCACGGCTTTTGCAGACTCTTACACCACATTGAGAGATTATCTGACCGGAGAACAAGAGTCATATCTTGACATGAGACATGGATTTTCTAAGCCTTCTGATGAAGCAATGTTTTCCTCTATTTGATTCATTTCTTGATAAAACCATCAATCTCTTCGGCGCCTCTCTCTAACTCTCCTATGGCCGACACTTACCGACGTGTAATCCCTTCCCGCAAAAAACTGAGCAATCTCCCTGAGGCTCAAGTCAGTTTTTTCGGAAGAAATACAAAGGCTACCTCCGATAAAGCCTGTCTTGTCTCATGTCAAGACCTGACACCGACTCTCATTTCCAAGGATGCTTTGTTGCCCCCATTTGACATGAAAAAATACAAGCCATTTAAGATAAGGCGAACTCATTCGATGAAAACGGCTGATTTCCAGTGGAAATCTCCGAAAACCACGGTTTTTGAGGATCCACTTGTGAAACTTGTGAAAAAAATGAGCTTGCTTTTTAAAACCGGTTCAGTCACAATAGTGGGAACTCTCTTTGTTCGACAAAGCCGAACCCGTCGCGAGGCGAGGACGGAAAGCCACGGGTCTGTGGGGGGGGGGTGAAGAGACCCCAAGACTTCTAAGTGACGGCATCAAAACAGACAGCCGGGTTGCCGAACTGGTAAC
>CAYFYO010000018.1:0-52258 GCA_964347335.1 uncultured Thermodesulfobacteriota bacterium | reverse complement strand
CTCTTTTCCGACACCATCGCCCGGGATGACAGCGATATCATAGGATTTCATGTCCTGCCTCCGAAAACGAGGAACTTAGAGGGGATCTTTTCATGAATATGAACACGGTACACAAAAGTGCCCAATAAAGATCACGATTCTCGGCTAAAATATATCTCACCACAGAGCCACAGAGAACACAGAGAGGTGTTTTTTTCGTTTGCCGGGAAGACTGCCGCCAAACGAAAAACCTCAGCCCTATCGGGCAAAGATCATCACGACTCCGGAGAAGAGCCATTCTCGACAAAGCCCAAGTCCCCTCCCCGCAGGGGGGTTATTTTTGCCCATCGTCGTCTCCCGATGGGCAAAAGAGAGAAGACCTCTGTGCGCTCTGCGTCTCTGTGGTAAACAGATGTTACTGGAATACGCCAACGTGATTATGAAGTCCGGTTCTGAGCCGGATATCATGGAAAACGGCCTTCAAATAACCCTTACAGCCCCATATCTTTTTCTTCCGCCGTGATGCAGCGATCGAGAATCGTGATAGCCTCGTCAATCTCCTCTTTCTGGATAATGAGGGGAGGCGCAAATTCGAGGGCCTCTCCCATGACTTTCACAATGAGTCCCTTCTCCTTGGCCCGACGGACCAAACTGGTCAGTCGATCCATTGGAAATGCCGCCCGGCTTTTCTTGTCCGTCGTAAGATCAATAGCCGCCCACAGACCCGTACCTCTCACTTCCCCAACGATTGCATGAGGCTCGAGTGATCGAAGTGCTTCCAAAAAATACCGACCCATTCGATCAGACCTCTCAACGAGACCCTCTTCCCTCATTACCTCGATGTTCTTGAGGCCAGCAGCGCAGGCAACAGGATGGTTACTGTAGGTATGAACATGCATAAAGATCTCTATGGGGGCCATGACCTGATCTGTGCACCCGACGCCTCCCAAAGGAACATATCCGCTCGAAAGGCCCTTGGCCATCGTGATGATGTCGGGCTGAATATCGAAATGATCGATACCAAACCATCTCCCGGTTCTCCCGAATCCGCAGATGACCTCATCGACGATCAAGAGAACTCCATAGGCGTCGCAAATGTCCCGGATGATTTTCCAGTATTCTTTGACCGGTGCCACGGCGCCAAACCCTTGTTGAATCGGTTCACCGATAAACGCCGAAATTTGCGTTGGATCCTCAAATTCGATGATACGCGCAACATCTCTGGCACAGGCAACATCACATTCGGGATAGGCTAAATGGAGCGGACACCGATAGCAGTACGGCGATTCGACAAAAACCGTTCCCGGCGTGAGAGGTTCCATGATCTGTCGCATCGGAAGGGCCGTACCCAGGGCTCGCAATGCGCCACCCGTCGTTCCGTGGTAAGCTCCTCTTCTGGAGATGATCTTGTTTCGTTTCTTCTCTCCTGTGTACTCATGATGGTGTCTGGCCAACTTGATGGCCGCTTCAACCGCCTCAGACCCATCACAGACGAAAAAGAACCTGTTGATCTTTCCTGGTGCGATCCCGGCCAGGACCTCGGCGAGCTCCATGGCCGGTACATTGCTGAATTGGGAGGGACAAAAATAGGGGAGCTCGCATATCTGATCGTAAACGGCCTGGGCGATCTCCTGACGTCCATATCCCACATGAACGGGCCGGAAGACACCCGAAACAAGGTCGATATACCGCTTTCCGTCTTGATCAAAAACATGAACGCCTTCGCCCTTTGTGATAACGGTGATCCCATCGGCGACTTCTTGTTTCGAGGTCCGGTTGAGAATCAGGTGAGAGCTGCTATCCATTTTCTTCATCGGTTTCCCTCTCACGGAGAAGTGGCAAATCGTCTCCTCCCATTCTTGACCCGAGAATTCTCGGATTCACTCTCTTCCGAGATTCTTTTTCTCGAAGAAACACGCCAAGGCATATCACAAATCAGATAGACTTTGAAAAACCATGGACTTGGGGGATTCGTCTGCCTCGACGAACGTTCCCACCCAGTCTGATCCCTTTGAATCGAAAACTGGTGAGGGTAAGAAGGTCTCCACCAGATCAAGACATCAAGGTGGATCCAGAGATTTGAAGGGCCAGACTCGACGCTTTAGGCTCCTGCCGCCGCTTTTTTCTTCTTCTTTCCAGAAACGCCACGTTCCTCCTCGGCTTCCTCGATGATCGACCGAATCGTTGAGCGAACGTCATCGGGCAACTCTGGCACCTTGTGAGTCTCCAGAACGTGCCGAGCGTGTTCCAGTGCCTTCTGATATATATCGGTTCCACTGGCCTCCCAGTCAGGCCGCATTCTCCGGTCCATGAACTTCGGCTGCGATTGCGTCTTTCGGTGTTTGTAGGTGGTGTCATGGGCAAGGTAGTCCTTGAAGATGCCCACCTCCTGGATGGCATCCACCGACAGGGTCTCGTCGGTGACCGGGATACCATTGACGACGTGCATAATCATGCCAGCGACTTCATTGTCCAGAACCAGTTGGGCCAAATCGAAGGTGATTCCCATTTCGAGCATCCCCAGCCCGTAAATCACGTTGGCCCCTGCCAACGCGGGTAATAGGCCAGTTATCGTCTTCTCATGCCCAGCCTGGTAGTCGGTGATTTTGGTATCACCCTACCCACCGGCAACAAAGCACGGCAACTGATAATACTGAGCCAATCGCGCCACTGCGGCGCTGATCATCCCGAGCTCAGGAGATCCCACCGATGACGTCGCCGTCCTGAGGTCTAGGGGACAGGTTGAACTCCCGTAAACGAACGGCGATCCTTTACAGGTCAACTGATTCAGAACGAGGCTCGAGAGGATCTCGCAATTCTGCACCACCAGGGTCCCTGCCAGGTGAATCGGCGACGACCCCCCGGCCATAGCCATACCGACGACGTTGACCCCAAGACCGTTCTTTGCAGCCTCCATAATGATTTCGCAGTGGTGTTTGACGAGCTTCAACGGGCTGATGGGGCACGTGACAAACGTGAGCAATGGTCTCTCTCTCAGCTTATCCTTTCCTCCAACAATTGCCGCGAGCATATCCACGATTTTTCTCGCGAGATACCCGTCTTGGGGGCCTAACCAATGGTGTTTGGTCGTGTTTGTCAGAGAGGCTTCGGCGTTGTGGAGTGCCTGCACCTGGTGAGGTTTGTCATGGGAGCACATGGCCCGTTCGTAGGTTTCGATATTATCCAGATAGTCAATCAGGCGAGCGGCTTTCTCGGTGTCGGCCTTGATAGACTTTCTGTGTTCCCCGGTATAGGGATCAACAAACATAATCCCTTCACCAAAATTTGTGAAAGACACCCGATTATGCTCCAGTGCAATGTCCTGGTCCGGCGTGCGTCCACAGGCAACAAAACTTCCTGGTGCAGACCGGATCGCGTCTTCCACGACATAGGGGGGGATTTTCACAACTTTGGTTTTTCGGTCGACAACACAGCCACCGCCGCCGAAGACCTCCATCGCCTCTTCGCCTTCCACAAATACACCCGTTTTCTGAAGGGTTTCCAAGGTAGCCAGATGAATTTCATGGATCTCATCATCGGTGAGGACATTCAGGCTGAAGCCTCCGCTGTGTTTTTTTCCCGCCTTCAGACGACGCTTCATGCGTTACACCTCCTCTCTGTCTGGGTTTCAGTCTACAACTTACGGAGGAACAACCTCGCTCGATTTCCTCGAGGGCGCTGTCTTGTCCCTCCGTCGTTTCTTCGGAATCCCGAGTTCCTCCTCGGCCTCCTCAACGATCGACCGGAGGGTCGATAGAACGTCATCCGGTAAGGGGTCTGGTTTGTGGGTTTCTAGAATATGTCTCGCTTCTTCCGCTGCGCGCTCCGTGATGTTTTTTCTCCCGGATTTCTCCCAATCCTCACGCATTGTCCGGTCAATCAATCGGGGCTGAGATTGGACAGACCTCATATGCCTGAGCGTGCTATCGTGGCTGAGGAAGTCCTTGAAAGGACCGATCTCCCGAATGACATCCACTGCGAGGGTCTCGTCATTGACCGGTATCCCCCGTACCACGTGTTTAATCATCCGCGCGAATTCATTGTCCATCACGAGCTGCGCAAAACTGAAGGTCATCCCCATTTCGAGCATTCCCAAACCGTATATCAGATTGGCGCCTGCCAAAGCTGGTAATAGAGCGGTAAGGGTCTTCTCATGGGCGGCCTGCGCATCGAGAGTTTTGCTGTCACCCTACCCACCGGCAACCCAACTCGGCAGGAGATAGTAGCGAGCCATTTGTGCCACAGCCGCATTAATTATGGCACATTCAGGCGACCCCACCGATGCAGTCGCGAACCTCAAGTCCATGGCTGTCGTCGAACTCCCGTAAATCACCGGGGCTCCTTTGCAGGTCAGTTGATTGAGGACAATCCCGGCAAGGACTTCCGCATTATGTGTCACTAACGTTCCCGCGAGGGTCACAGGGGACGAACCACCCGCCATGGCCATGGACAGGATATTAATCACGATGCCATTCCGAGCAGACCCGACAATGATTTCACAGCAGTCCTTCACCAACTTCAGCGGGCTGACCGGGCAGGTGACAAATGAGATAATGGGTCGCTCTCTCAGCGCGTCCATTCCCCCGACAATGGCAGCAGCCATGTCCAGAATTTTCCCCAGCTGATATCCATCGAATGGCCCCATAAAACCATGCTTCGTCGTATTGGGCATCCAGGCTTCGGCATTATGGAGTTGACCCACGGCCTGGGGCACATCGTGGGCACCGACGGCTCTCTCATACACATCAAGGTCACTGAGGTAGTCCACCATAAGCGCCGTGGCAGCCACGTCTGCCTTGGTCGAGGGTCTGACTTCGCCGGAATAGGCGTCCAGCATCTGAATCCCTTCGCCAAAATTCGTGAATCCAACGCGGTTACTCTCCAATACGATATCGTGCTTCGGGTTCCGTCCAGCCAGGTTCAGTTTTGAGGGCGCAGAGCGGACCGCATCTTCCACAAGGTACGGGGGGATCTTCACGATTCTGTTTTTCCGGTCCACAAACGCACCACCGCCATCGAAGACGTCGAGCGCCTCCTGGTCCTCCACAAAAACCCCTGTTTTCTGGAGAACCTCGAGTGTGGCTAGGTGGATTTCGTAAAGTTCGTCGCCGGAAAAGATATTGAGGCTCAATCCCCCACTCAGCTTTTTGCCAGCATGTAGATTTCGTCTCAAGGGTATATACCTCCTGTCAACTCTATATCCCGTCGCCCGACTCTGGGCAACGTCGGTCTTTGTTCATGCCGAATGAGCTTTCTGATTTTTCACCTCCTTCCTCAATCTCCCTATGCTAGCCCCTTGAAAGGAATATGGAGAGTCTGACGCGACTCTGCCTAGCCAGCCCTTCGAGGTCTAGATCCTTTCGTTTCCGTGATCTCCCGGGGAACGCCAAATTCCGCTTCCGTCTCCTTGACGATAGACCGCATGGTTGCCAGAGCCTCTGAAGGGAGGGGTTCTGGTTTGTGATTTTTGAGAATATACCGCGCCTTCTCCCATGCCCTGTGATAGATATCGGTTCCTCCCGATTTCTCCCACTCTTCCCGGATTCTTCGATCGATGAATTCCGGATGGGTCTGTGCACGCTTCATATGGTTGAACGTATGGTCGTGGCTCAGGAAGTGACCAAAGGACCCCACCTCGCGGATGACATCGACGGCTAGGGTCTCGTCGTTGATCAGTATCCCCTGTACCACGTGCTTGATCATCCCGGCGAATTCATTATCCATGACCAGTTGCCCATAGCTCATGGTGACTCCCGATTCAAACATCCCCAGGCCGTATATCAGGTTGGCCCCTGCCAACGCTGGAAGTAGCCCAGTGAGAGTCTTCTCATGGCCAGTCTGGGCATCTGATATTTTGTTATCAGACTACCCACCGGCAACCCAACTTGGTAAAAGGTAGTAGCGGGCCATCTGGGCGATTGCCGCGCTGATCAAAGCTGTTTCAGGGTTTCCGACGACTGCAGTGCCGTACCTTAAGTCCAGGCTGCAAGTGGAACTACAATAGATAAACGGTGATCCCTTACGAGTTAACTGGTTGAGCACCAATCCCGAGAGAACCTCAGCGTTATGGGTGACCAGCGTCCCGCCAAGAGTGACTGTCGATGTGCCTCCAGCAAGAGCCTGCGAAAGCACACCCACCGCCATGCCCGACCGGGCGGCCTCCATGATGATCTCGCAGCAGTCTCTGACAAGCTTGAGCGGACTGACCGGGCAAGTGAGGAATGTGAGTACCGAACGATCACTCACCTTCTCTTTGCCCCCAACCACGGCGGCAACCATCTCCGCAACTCGCTTTGCCAGAGGACCACTCTGAGGGCCCAAAAAAACGTGCTTGGTTGTGTTCGAAAGTAGTGCTTCGGCGTTATGAAGGGCCGCGACGGCCTGCGGTACCTCGTGCGCTCCCATGGGCCTTTCGCAGACATCAATATGATCCAAGTAGTCGATCAGAACAGCACAGTCGGCGACATCCGCCTTGGTCGGTTCTCTCAGTTCACCCGTATCGGCATCGATAACCTTTATGGCTTCACCGAAATTCGTGAAACCAACACGGTTTCTTTCTAGCACTATATCGTTCTTTTGGTTGCGCCCAGCCAAAACGAGCATTTCCGGAGCCGAAGAAAGGGCGTCCTCAAGCACATGAGGGGGAATTCTCACGATTTTCGTCTTCGCATCCACGATCGCTCCACCGCCGTGGAGGACCTCTACGGCCTCTTCATCTTCCACGAAAATTCCTGTTTTCCATAGGACCTCGAGCGTAGCCCCATGGATTTGATCGAGTTCATCATCCGTGAAGACGTTCAGTCTTAATCCCCCACTCTGCCTTTTCCCGGCATATATGTTACGTCTCACACGACACCTCCCTCTACGGGGTTTCTCTGTCCGTTGCCCCTCCTGGGCATCTGACACTGTGTCAAATATCGAAAAGGAAGTCAACCCAGCGGTTCGCACCCTCGAGCCGAAAAACACCTTCATCGCGAATGGATCGTTCTGGCATCTCTTCCCTTTTCCTTTCCTGGTATTGAGTTCCACTGTTTCTCTCTTGATACCTCTCTTTTCGGATCTGAGCTGCATCATCCGGGCTGGTAATTTTCTCTCTCCCCCGTATAATGAACATGGAACCTTTCCACGAGGTCCTCTGTGAAAGCCGAGAGAGAATTCTCGCTCGGAGAAAGGGGTGATTTGGCATGGGGAAGATCCTGACTCGTATGGGGGATGGCACCCTGACCGAAGTCAGCTCGGCTGAGCTGAGAGCGGATCTTGAAGCGGGAACCCAAGACGCTGCTGAAAGCGCCGAGGTCCCGCCTCTGGCTGAGGATGAATTGAGCCATCTCTTCAACATCTTTACCGCTCCAGGCAAATTCGCCAGTGTGGAATTGGGCAACGAGGTCGTTCTCTCTTTTGACGGCGGAACCCTAAAAACGAGACGCCTGGGTGTGGCGACGGGACGAATTCAAGCCATCCAATTCTTTGAAAGGGCCTTGGGAGCCGACACGATGGAACTCGCCCACATCGATTACAGCTACAAACAGATCAAACCCATTACGGGTGATGAGCAACCGGTTCTCGAACAGGCACTTTTGGTATCGACGGTCCCGCTTTTCTATGGAGCCATGCCGAACCTCGGCATCTACAGTCAACCGGACGGACCGGTTCCGAATCCAGCCGAACTTCTCCCGCGGGGAAAAATCAAAGAAGCGCAAGCGGCCCACGAAGAGGCGGTCGAACATGCGGTGAAGGACATGGTCTACGTGGCCAGTAAGATGTACGAGTCTGGAGCCGATGGCATCAATTTCGACACCACGGGCGCGGCCGGGGATCCAGACTTTCTGGCGACCCTTCGGGCCACGAAGATTCTCAAGGAAAAGTACCCGGAATTGTGCATCGAATTGGGCATGGCCGGGGAGTTCATCCTGGGCATGCATGGCGAGATGACCCACGAGGGGGTTCGTCTGGCAGGCCTCTATCCACACGAGCAGGTAAAGCTCGCCCAAAAGGCTGGTGTCACGCTTTTTGGGCCAGTCGTGAACACCAATACCAGCCAATCCTGTGCATGGAATCTGGCTCGAACCTTGACCTTCCTCAAGCCATGTATCGAAAACTCGACAATCCCGATTCATGCGAATGTCGGCATGGGAGTCGGATCGATCCCGGTTGTGGATAATCCACCGACCGATGTCGTTTCCAAGGCCTCAAAGGCCCTCGTTGAGATCCTTCGCCTTGACGGCTTGTAGGTTGGCGTGGGTGATCCGCTCGGCATGGCTGTTACCCACGCCGTTGCTGCGGGCATGGGAGGAATGCGAGCCGCCGGAGATCTGGTGGCGCGCATGCAGATGTCCCGGGGCATGAAGATCAGCGATGCGAAAGCCTATGTCGCCGAAAAACTCGGGGTTTCACCCCTGGAACTCTCGGACCCGGTCATTATGAATGAGGTGAGGGACGACCTCCGGCTCGGAATGGTCCGAGATCTCCCCGGAATGGCCAAAGGCATCGAGTCGAAGTTTCGTATCGGAGAACTCCTCGGCATCGAGATCAACTGCCTTCACAGATTCCGGGAACGATCCGGCCTCAAAGTTTAAAAGGCACCAGAGAATACGGAAATGCAAGGCAACCACAGAGACACAGATGACACGGCGGGAAACAACTTTTTCATTGGGCATCAGATCCTGCCCAATGAAGAAAAGCCTGTGCCCTGGACTGGCTTTCTTAAGAAGTCCCTCTCGGCTGATTTTCTGTATTGGCTCCTGGATCGAATTGCCCGAAGGGCTGAGTTTTTTTGCCCGATCAGTGAGTACCGATCGGGCAAAAAGATAGTAAATTCTCTGAGTTCTCTGCGCCTCTGTGGTAGATGTCAAAATAATGAGTATGGTCCGGGAGGAGGAAAAACGAGAAAAGACAAGACCCGCGTTATCGGGTTTGGGAGGGACGCTCATCGTCTAAGAGCTGAGAGCCGAACCGGCGCCGGAAAAAAGTGGCTGAGTATTTCTGTAATTTCCATTCCGGTATTCGGCAGACTGGACAGTTTCCGAAGGAGTACTTGTTTCGAAGCCAGCGGGCTGACCGACTCTTCTTGGAATTCCGGACGACCATCCGCTTGTTACAGTGGGTAATAATTTCTCCATAATCCCCCCGTTCTTCAAAGGAACGAACACCGTGGAGGAGTCCCCGACGGGAAGGCCAGAGTTTGATCTTTTGAACGAGTCGAAAAACGGGGATTTGTTTCCGGTAGAAGACTCTCTTCGCAGCTTTCTCTGCCACAGCTGTTACCACGAGGCCGATTGAGGTGTGACGACCGTTCAGCTGTCGCTTCGCTCAAGGTTCCAGGCTATGGGTGTTGACCTCCAGCCTCAAGGTCCGCAGGACCGATCCTCCAGCCTCATGCTGGAGAATTCCTTCGCTCTGCGACATTTCTGACTCTATCTGGTGAACCAGACGTTTCAGGGGAACTTTCTGGTTCTTTAGGTCATTTGGCGAGGAGTGGGGGAGTTACACCCCCCTACGCAGATTTAGAGTCTGCGTTGATCCTTCCGATCAACCCCCCACAGATAATCGTTTGAACCGATTTGTTTGTGTAAAGGATAACACAAGTCGGTTCAAATGAAAACCACCTGGCAGGCAATAGTTTCAGAGGTGTCGTCACGACTGGCCACTGACAACGGACAACTGACACCTGTCTCTGGTCATGGCTTAAGGGCAGAAATCATCATCGTGGCCACACCGATTTGAAGGGGATCATGAATCAGTCGGTCCCCGATATGGGATTGGGCCTCGGGAGTCAGCCCGAGGGGGATTCCGGGGGCTGCCACGATCGTGGCCGGTTTGATGTGTCTGCCCTCGATGATTCCAGAGGCCGGGGTGGCATCGACCAGGACCGTATAGGTATCAAGAGCCCTTTCAAAATCCCTCTCGACGACACCCTCCACGGCTTGCGCCAACCGATGCGCTTGTTGTCTTTTCTGGTCAAAAACGCCGATCTGCGCCCCCATCTCTCGAAGAATCCTGGCAGCAGCGGTTCCGACGCGGCCGGCTCCGATCAACAAAACACGGCGATCACCCATTCCATCTGCCAGTCCCTCCAGGGCTGCACCGTAACCTCTACCCGTTGCCTCGGCATTGTCCACGACAAGACGGGTTGATAAGTTGACAGCAACAAAGCGGGCATCATCAGCGACAAAAACGACATCCGCCCCTTCTTCGATTGCCGCAGCCAGGCCGCCTACATCGACCTGGGCTGGGACAGAAGCCCTGAACCCAAGATGGCCTACGATGTCTCGAACCGCTTCGGCAAAACCAGGAAGAATCCCCTCCCCGACCGTCAGAGAGACGACACCCACTTTGGTGTCGGCGATGACAGCTATGATTTCCTCTTCACGAATCTCTGCGGCCCGGCAAGCAATCTGTCTGAGTGTCTGACCTGTTTTTGCCTGAAGGTCCCTATCGTAACGCTCCAAGCGCTTGCCCAAGCCAGCAAGATCCCCAGATTTGAGACGCGTCACCTTGGTCTTCCTTTCAAACCGTCGGTAATATCGGGAACAGGGTCCTTGTAACAAGAAAGCTTGCAGGCTTCCATAATCGACCGGATGACTTCACCTCGTTTTTCCCATGCCCTTTCTCGGCTCGCGTCACCAACAATCAGGGTGGCCACCCACGGGCGATCTCGGCTGGAAAAATCTGTCAAGGCCACGTCGGCGCCGAAAAAATCTTCTTCCATATGGAGAGGACCTGCCTGCGCCATGATATGCTCACCCGAAACCTCCAGATAATTCCCCGTCACCGAGATATGCTCGTAAACAACACCGCACGGTCTCTCTGCAAGAGTCACTTTGGGGAGTCGGGACTCGAGAAAGACGTCCCTTAAGAGTTCCAGCATGTTGATCCCTGTTGAGCGTTCCACCGCCGCCGGGGTCTGACTCGGGAGACGAGCGTCGATTTCCAAGACCTTTAGACGACCCTTGTGGCGAACCACCTCCACATCCATTATCCCTTTGAGATGAACCTCTTGGGCAAGGGTGCCGGCTATTGCCCTGAATTCCTCATCTTCTGCAGGCAAAAGGTCAGCCGGAGCAACAACCCTTTTGCAATCGAAGGACGCATCCATTTCAAGTCCAGTGCTTTGAACGCTTACCGATTGTTGGGCCAGGCCAATCACCTCGAGGGAGTAAGAAGGACCTTCCAGGTATTCCTGGGTGACCCACTGCTCGAGACTGGTCTTGTTCTCCTTGAAGAAAACGTCAAGGGCCGTAGGGTCTGCGATTTCCGTAACGCCCCGACTGCCGCTTGATTCGGCCGGCTTTACAATCACGGGGAAAGCACAATCGGGCCACGGTCGAGGCGCAGGAAGGCCAAGCCTGTAGAATAGATCATTACTCCGTTTCTTTGAGGATGTTACGGCATACGCTTCGAGGTCTAGAGCCAGAGGAATTTGCTCTCTTGCGGCACACTCAGCGAGGCACCGGAGCCCCTTCTTGTCTTCAATGGCCGGAATAACGAGATCGACATGGCGAATCACCGCGGCGAGTCTTCTTGGTTCTCTGATAATCTCATGGCAAAAAAAATCGTCGCATAGACCGGTGGCAGGAGCGAGTGGGTTCTTATCGATGAGGACCACTTCCCATTCGGCTCGGTGGGCCAGGTAGCATGCCTCAATTCCCTGCAGCTTGCCACCGACAACAGCCACTCTCATGGGATCCTTCCCATCTGGTGCTCCAGTTGCTCGCTTTCATTATGGACCCATTTTGTGTATTCGTCCCTCGTTGCCGCCTTCAGTCCCATCTTCTCCATAACCGGAATGACACCTTTCACCGTCCGGTGACCTTCATCGATATCCAGAGCGCTCTGGGAAACGCCAACCAATCCGACACCGGCCGGGATGAGGGACGTAACCACGTTAGCCCCGGCAAGGAGACGATCCCGGAGGCCGCCGATCCCTCTGACGTCAAGAGAGGCAGGGATGAGTCTGTCTGGGAAGAGAAGTCGCATCGTCGCAATGATCATCATCTCTCTATCAGGGGAAGGGGCCGGAAGTTTCCCCAAAGGGGTTCCCTCCTGAGGTACGAAAGTCATGACCCGGATCTGGTGTGCCTCCAGAGTTTTCATCTGTTCCAAGGATGTCACAATATCATCCACCGAGTCACCCGCTCCGGTGAGGATTCCCTCCTCAATGAGAAAACCCATCTGGTGGGCCTCCATTTTCGTGCGTAGACGCTTATCGTAGTCCTGATTTGGCCGCAGGCGGTTAAACAGCTCCTGGCTGTGAGTTTCCTGATAGCAGGCATACCATTCAGCGCCCGCTTTACGAAGAGCGTTGAGCGTCTCCCTCGCAGCCACTCCCGGAGAGACCATAATCGGTAGACCCGTCTCCTCCTTCAGGCGCCTTACCACCTCAAAGAGTTCATCAGCTCCTTGGCCTCCCCAATAGAAAAATGGGTCCTCCCCCATCGTCAAATCGATCAGGTGAACTCCAGATTCTGCCAGTCGACTGGAGATCTCAAGTATCTCCTGCATGCCTTTCCGGTATCTCTCAGCCAACGGGTTGGATTTCCGATACCGACAGAAAGTACAGTCGTTTTGGCACCACGTCGAAAAGTAGACAAATCCGTAGAGAAAAATTGTGTCTCCAAAATGGCGGGACCGTACCTCTCGAGCCGTCCGAAAGAGACGGTCTCGGTCTCCCTCGTCTCTCAACGTGAGAAGAAAGCGGATCTCCCGGTTTGTCAGCAGCCCCTGATGTTGAGCTTTCAACAGGACCCGTTCCACGCGAGAATCTGAATGGCGAACAGGGACAGTCATTTCTACAATTCTTTCTTCACAGATCCCTCTGAAAGACAGAAAAAGGCAGCTCTGAGCCCAAATTTACCCCCGAGTCTAATTCAAATATGGATTGGATTTCTGTTGAAGTTTCCATATCTCACACAGCTAAACCATCCCGGAAATCAGAATTCTATCAACGTGGGGGTAAAGATTTTCTCTTGATAATTCGCCACCAGGTCCTGTCCGTCGTTTGTTGTCCGTGGTTCGCTGCAACTGAACACTGGCAACCGACAACTGACAGTACCACTGACGCTTTTGAGCCCGAAGGGGGACCTTTTCATAAGCTCGAGCAAAATCCCCTCACTCTCTTCCCAACAATTTCCTGGCCTTCCGGATGCCGTCGGCTGCATCTTCGGCAAAGGCGTCTGCACCAATCCGATCGGCCCACCGTTGTGTGACCGGAGCCCCTCCAACGATCGTTTTGTACTTGGTCTTCAAGTCAGCCTTTTTCAACTCCTGCTCCAACCGCTTCTGCCCTTCCATCGTTGTGGTCAGAAGCGCACTCGACCCGATGATGTCCGCCCCCACCTTGTCAGCCTCTTCAATGAATCGAGGGATCGGAACGTCCCGGCCAAGATCATATACCTCAAAACCGTTTGCCTTAAAAAGAGACACGACAATTGTCTTCCCGATATCGTGAATGTCCCCCTCAACGGTACCGATAACGATTTTCCCCTTACCTTTCGCTTGCTCGGTCGGAAGCGCAGCATTAATGATCTCGGTAACCTTCTGCATCACATCGGCCGACTTGATCAGCTCAGGAAGAAAAAGTTTGCCCACACCGAAAAGATCCCCCACCTTATTGATCCCCGGTATGAATCCCATATTCATCAGTTCGATCGGGTCAATCCCTTCGGCTAGGCCGCGTTTGGCCAACTCCATCGCCCGGTTCGTGTCACTTTCCAAGACCGCCTTCTGCGCTCCTTCAAAGATCTCTTCCTTGGCCATTCTCGCTATCCTCCTTTCCTGACGGTGTCATATATTGAGACGAACACCATCCAAGTACTCTAAGCTTCGGCCGACCCGTTGGATGTTTTGGAACTTCTCCCTCACCATGACAAGCCTCTCCAATCCAAAACCAACCCCCACCCATGGATCGAATATCCCCCAGCGACCATCGAGACGATGAGGCCCCATGGCCGCCGATCCGACCTCGAGACCCGAGACAACGTCAATCGTCTCTCCGTAAACTTCCGAAGGGTTAGCGACCAAATCATACGTCTCTATTCCCGAAGCCCTCATTACCACTGCGACCAACTCCTCTAAGCGTCGCGCTCGATTCCCCTCCGGCATCCCCAACTCAACCAGGTTGAGCATGGTGAACTCGGTACAGTGTTGGCCGCCCCGGGACTCCTTTCGGAAGCACGGCCCCACTTCGAAGATTTGGATCGGCTTTTCCCACAACCGAATCAATCGCTTCAGAAGGGCATAGAGATTTGGCGCCAGCATGGGCCGGAGGCATCGATTCTCTGCGACCCAAAAGACCTGCTTACTCAGGGGATGATCGGGGGTGATTGACATCTTGGCCAACATCTGCCTTGCGATAATCAGGGGGGTGGCAACCTGGACAAAACCCTCCCTTGTCAGCGTTTCAACCAGGGAATCCTCAAGCTCGCAGAGAAGGGGCCGAAAACGATTTTTCTGAAGACCTGCGATACGTTCTCGGCCATTTCGAATTGCCTTTTTTTCTATGTCACGAAAGGCGATGTCTCGCGCGCGAGCATCTCGGAACTCCTGATTGATGAGCGCTGAATCCACGTTCATTTCTCGCAGCCGCTGCTTCTGAACCGCGGAAAATGGAATGGTCACCGTTCAAACCTCCATTATTTTCCACTCGCCAATCAAAACCCGACTTTCTTTTTGAACATGTTAACAGAGTTGATTTCGATACCCAGCAGTTCTGCGATACGGAATTTGGCGTCGATTCCCTTGGCCACTCCTGGGGTCTCGTTGACCCGTCCGATGTCCAGGTCTTCCCTGACCTCGCTCATGACAACCGGATCCGAAATATCATCCACCGATATTCCCAGCCTGTCTGCCACGTATTTCTTTGCCTCCTCGATCTTCATCGCCCGGGCCATTTGCATCCGCGCTACCAGATCTCCGGCAGTGCGCATCCCGCCCATGCCCGAGGCGATGGCATGCGTGACGTGCATGCCACACGGATCCCCGACACCTACCTACAACCCATCTAGCCGGCAAATCTCCACGGTGGCTTTTGAAGCTCGCGATACGGCATCGATGGGCGGTGTAATCGTTAGGGGAACGCCTCCCACCCCCATACCTAGATCCGCATGGATGGGAATTCGGGAATTTTCAGAACACGCTTTCGTAAAAGTAATGGCCCGAGCCAGGTTCCATGGCAGAGACCGGTTCGTCACGATGTTGATGGCAGGGCCGAAGATGGTCACCCCGGCTTTCTCTGCCAATTTGAGCTGGTCGTGCGGATATAGCCCTGCCAGACGAACTCCATCGTAAGCGACTTCTCCATGCATTCCCAGGATAAACTCTGATGCCATTCCCATCTCGATACACATCTGGGGATACTTCTTTCTCAGCATCTCGATTGCCCGGAGTGTCGCCAGAAATTCCGCATCTCCAGCGGCGGCCGTTGTATCGAAATTGATTCCGTCCGCCCCGGTTTCGTACATTTCGCTGCCCACATAGACCATATCTTTGACGGCGTGTTCCAGCGCCTCCTCATAGGAAGCCCTGGCTTCAGAGAGTTTCCCCTGAGGCAGCAAATCCGCCGGGTTCGGACAGGGACCGTCTGGCTGACTGTACAATCCCAAGTTCGGCATGGCACCATAAAACAGAGGAGCGATGGTGATGAGCAAAGCCTGTTCCATGATCGGCTTCTCGAAAACGACGATGGGCTTCACTGGCTTAAAACTATAATCGATGTGAGCCAGCTCCAGCGTGTCGGCTCCGAAGGCCCTTTCAAAAATCTGCAAGGATTGAATCTTGCTAACCGATACATGGGCGCGCTTGATCTTGGTCGTCCCACTGTCGTAACTGAGAACAACCTCCTTGCCTCTCTCGACACCCACGCTTCTATCCGGACATTTCAGGATCTCGAATAGGTGCCCTAAGTCCGCTTCAGTGAGCGGAGGAACCCCGGCTCGCTCGGCAGCGTCCTGGGTCCCTTCCTCCAGATCCTGTTTCATCTCAGCCTCGGTCATCTCAATTCCAAAGCCGTCACCCAATCTCGTATAGAGTTTCTCCACGGAAACACCCCCTCTCAGGTCAATCTCGCAAGCCATGAGAACACCATCACATATATCATATTCCTCCACTTTCTTGGGACTGGAAGTCCTTGCAAAGCCTAGAAAATCTGATATACCGCCACTTTCTCGTCATGATCTCATCGGGCCAATGCTGGGACTCGGTGGCCCTTTTCCCTGACTCGTTGCCAGTGTTCGACACGGTGGCTCCCTCTTTCGCTGTCCTCATTGAGACGGACCGATATTCTTAGCCATAGGAACCGCTGAGGGATCCGATCAGCAGAACTGAGACGGACACACAAATCGCCGCGAGGAGGGTCATCCAGATGCCTGCCTTTGCCATGTCTTTGATCGAAAAATACCCTGCCGAATAGGGGATCACATTGGTCGGAGTCTCCGTGACAAGGATAAAGGCTAGCGATGAGGTAAATGCCGCCGGAGCGGCAATGAGCCATTCATTGAGTCCAAAGGCCTGGGCCAGAGCGATGAGAATGGGTATGATAATCGTCCCGGTCACAGTGTTACTCGAAAAAATCAGATGAAGGAGGGCCACTGAAATCACGATGACAAAGGGTCTGATCAGGAAATGGATCGACCCGATTCTCCCCATGAGGGTCCACGCAAGCCAACGGGCGGCACCCGTTTCATGGACCATCATGCCCAGAGAGAGTCCTGCAACGATGAGAAGGATTCCTCCCCAGTCGACATCCCCCTCTGCCTGTTTCCAGGACAAGATACGAATTCGAGGCAGGAACAGCGATAGACCACCGAAAAGCGCAACCCCATGGATTGGAAGCGTGATCTCACCGTGGGTGAGTTTTTTTAAGGCAGGACCTAGGAGCCAGAGAGAAATCGTCAAAAAGAAAACGACGAGCGTCTTGATTTCAATTGGTTTCAGCGGGCCCAAGGCCTTCAGGCGCTCCTTGATCTCATCGGTTTCAATGGGCAGTTTATCAATCTCTGGCGGGAATACTTTGAGGAGAAGGAACCATCCCAGAGGGATCATCATCAAAGTCGCCGGGAAGCCGATGGACATCCACTCGAGAAAGGATATGTCCATGTGAGCGAGCCTTCTCAAATAACTGATCGCGATCGGGTTCGGACCGCACCCTGCAGGGGTGGCAATTCCGCCGAACAGGGGCCCCCAGGCACAGGAGATCATGAGCGCCTTGCCGAAGTTACTTTCCAGGGGTCTCAGTCTCGCGTCTTTCAAGAGCCCCGTGGCTAAAGGGAGAAGTATGGCGGCCACGGCCATATCGGTGATCCACATCGACAGCATCGCACCGACAAAGAGAAAACCGAGAATCACTCTATCCGTCCTGGTCCCGACCTTAAGCAGGATATGATAGGCCAGACGGACTCCCAGCCCGGATCGACTGAAGCCGGCCGAGAGGACGAGTACGCCAATAAAAAACGTGATGATGGGGTCGCCAAAGCCGACTCTCACCACGGTCCGATAGTCCGCGATTCCGAAGACAGGGATCAAAACAACAACAAAAAGGGACGTTACGGCAAAAGGGATCGCCTCCGTCACCCATAGAACAACGGCAAATCCCAGGATGGCAATGCAAGCCTTCCCGGTCTCAGTCAGGGCGATCACATTTCCGTTACGTTCCAGGGGGGTAGGGGTGGGAAGTGCATAGATGATCAGCATCAGGACGACCGCAGCGAAGATGAATCCGATTTTTCTCCATTCCTTCTCACCTTCACCTTTCGCCTGGCTATCCCAGCCGCAGTCGGTTCTCTCCACCACGGTCCTCCCCTGACCCATTGGTGCGGAGTTTTGGGAGCCACAAGCATACAGGATATCAGTACAAATTGCCACAGGAACCGCAGAGACAGCTTCACCGAACCGCAAACTCCCCCCAAAAACAAGTAGGCCAAACGCAACGCGTTTGGCCTACTTGACTTGAAGTGCTCTGCCCTTTGGGATTACGACTCGAACCACCAGCGCTCCGCGGCCCGATAACCGTCCATCTCCCAATTCCCCGCTGGGTTCTCGAATCTTAGCTTCTCGCTCACGGCCTCGATCCAGTTTGCAAACATGGGAATAACGACACCCCCTTCGTCGCGCACAATTCTCTGGCATTCCACGTACAACTCACGCCGTTTCGCCTCATCAAGTTCCGCGCGGGCCGCTTTGAGGAGCTTATTGAACCGCTCGTGCTTCCAAAAAGTGTCGTTCCAGTTTGAATCCTCCGCGTATGCAGTAGAGAACATCCAATCTGCCGTCGCTCGGCCGCTCCAGTAGCACATGACCCAGGGCTTTTTCATCCAGACATCTTTCCAGTAACCGTCATCTGGTTCCACTATTACCTCTATCTTGATACCGGCTTTGGTGGCGTGTTCTCTGTAAAGCATGGCAGCACCTGAGGCATCGGCTCCTGGCCAGGCCGCATCAGCGGCATGAAGCCTGAAGGTGTAATCTGCCAGTCCAGCCTTTTTCATATGGAACCGGGCCTTGTCCGGGTTGTACTCCCTCTGCGGTAATTCAGAGGCATAGTATTTCTGGGTTGGCGCTATGGGATGATCATTGCCAAGGCTGCCGTAACCGCGTAGAATCTCCATCACCATATACTCACGATCAATGGCGTACTTCATTGCCAGCCGGACATCGTTGTTGTTAAATGGTTCTCTATCGGTGAGCATGGGGATCGAGTAGTGCTTTGTCCCGGCGACGTTTATGATCTGAATGCCACGTGCTCTTGGGAGCAAATGAGTCAGATTCAGCTGAAATCGGTTCATGGCGTCGATCTGTCCTCGATGAAGGGCCACGACCCTTTTAGTGACGTCCGCAATACCGATGGTCTCGACCTCGTCAAAGTGAGCCCGTCCTTCCTTCCAATAGTTAGGATTTCCTTTGGCTAAGGCATTATAGCCCGGTTCATAGCTGTCCAATATATAGCCGCCCGTGCCGATGCCTTGTTCCCAATCGGACCCCTGAGTGCCGTTAGGAACGATGGAGAGGTGCGGGTCACTCGTGATAAACGGGAAGTCGGCGTCGCCCTGTTTCAGGGTGAACACGACGACGTGCTTGCCGTCAGCCTTGATATCTTCGATAGGATCAACAATGCCCTTGGCGGCTGATTTGGAGTCTTTTCCGCGGTGATGATTGATGGAAAAGATTACATCCTCGGCGTCCAGGGTCTTCCCGTTGTGAAATTCCACGCCTTTGCGCAGTTTGAAAGTCCATTTGGCGGCATCATGCGAGGATTCCCAACTCTCGGCCAGCTCGGGGATGAGGTTGCCCTTGTAATCGACTTCAACCAGGCAATTTCTAACTTGCCAATTGATATTATACGCCATGGCGTCTGTGATCGTCGCGGGATCCAGCGAATCGGCCGTCGACCCTCCGGCCATGCCGAGTCTGAGCCGCCCCCCTTTTTTGGGTGTTCCACCCCGTGCCGGGGTGGCCAACAATGCCGGAGACAGTGCAGCCGTGATGCCCAAGGCAGATAGTCGAGCCAGAAAGTCGCGGCGACTCATCCTCCCCTGTGTTAAGAGACGCTCAAGCTTTTTCAGCTCCGACAAAACGACTCTCCCTTTCTCTGGCCCGGGGATCTGCTTTTCGCTCATCACCTCAGCCCTTTTGGTTTTTCTCAAACGTTCATCTCGTGAGCTCGGAGGCAACAGACCCTCCTGGCGTCAGCGAGGTGAAAAGGCGACGACCGTAAACTATGAAACTCGCGCCTGTGGCGACTGGGCAGCTTGGCGTTTTTCCAAAAGACGGTCAAGCCAATCCGGGTCCATCTCCGGCACAGAAGAGAGCAAAAGTTCCGTATATTCATGGTGCGGTGGCCTGAGGATCTCCCCCTTCACACCCTGTTCCACAATCCTGCCTCTCAGCATGACGACAATCTCATCGGCAATCGCTTTAACCGTGGCTAGATCATGGGTAATAAAAAGATAGGACACGTGCAGTTCATTTTGGAGATCCTGCAGCAGTTTCAATATTCCCTCAGCGACCAACGCATCCAGCGCCGAAGTCGGTTCATCGCAGATAATCAGGTCGGGCCTTGCCGCCAAGGCGCGGGCAATACAGACCCTCTGTTTCTCTCCCCCTGACAGTTCCCTGGGAAGACGATCGATGTATTTCTTAGGCGATAATTCGATCATTTCCAGGAGTTCTGAAATCCTACGCTCTCTTTCTTTTCCCCGCATTCCGAAATAGAAGTTGAGAGGACGTCCCAGGATCTTCCTTACCGTCTGTCTGGGGTTCACGGCCGTATCCGGCATTTGATAAATCATCTGCAATTGTCTGAGATTCTCGCGATCGCGCGATTTTAGAGCCGGTGGCAGTTCCTTTCCGTCATAGATGACTCTCCCCTGAAACGGTGGCAAGAGCCCGGTTATCACCCTTGCCAGCGTACTTTTTCCACTGCCGGATTCGCCAACCAGCGCAACGGTCCTGCCGCGTCTGATTTTGAGATTAATGTCTTCAAGCACCCTTTCTTTTCCGCTGTAACTTGCCGACACGTTTTCAACTTCCAGAACCACGTCCTTTTCCGTGGCGGATAGATCCCTTTCCTCTCTGAGTCTGCGGACGGAGAGCAGCTGACGGGTGTATTCCTCCTTGGGATTGGCAATGACTTCCCGAGTGTTACCCCTTTCGACCAGATTACCATACCTCAGCACCATGATCCGGTCGGCTAATTGAGCCACCACGGCCAGGTCGTGGGTAATGTAGATGGCAGCCGAATCGAATTGCCTGGTAATATTCTTGATGGCTGCAAGAACCTCGATCTGTGTGGTTACGTCCAACGCCGTTGTCGGCTCATCAAATACGATGATATCAGGCTGGCAGGACATGGCCATGGCCACCATGGCACGCTGCAGCTGCCCTCCCGAAACCTGATGGGGATAGCGGTAACCGATCCTTTCAGGATCCGGCAGCAGGAGACGCCTGTAAATGGCGACGGCGTTTTCTTCTGCTTCGGAAAAACTCATCAGGCCGTGCTGGATCGGTGCCTCTGCGTACTGCTTTATGAGCCGATGGGCTGGATTAAATGAGGCTGCGGCACTCTGGGCCACGTAGGCGACACGCCTGCCCCTGACCTTTCTCAGGACCCCCTCCGATTCGCCGAAAAGTTCCATGCCGTCAAAGACAATCGAACCGGAGGCGATTCGGCAACCCTGTCGGGTGTAGTTCATGGCGGCGAGCCCGAGGGTCGATTTCCCTGCGCCAGACTCTCCGATCAGACCCAGAACTTCGCCTCTGTCCAAAGTCAGATCGATGCTGTTGACGATCGGCAGCCATTGCTCTTGCTCTGTACTGAAGCCTTCGATCACGATTTTTTTCATCGTCAAGAGTCTAGTCATGGGTAATCTACCGTGCGTAGGTGCAGCTAATCTCCAATTGAGTGATAACGTTCAATGGATATTTGCTGGTTATTGGTTACTGGTTATTCGTTACTTGTCATTTGTTATTCATTGCATGGATACAAGCCACCACTCTACCTCTTTACAATAGGTGAGATGTGTTTTCGATAATCGATCTCTCGGAACTGATAACAGATAACCCCTAACACCTCATTGAGTTCTGACTCAATGAGGGTCACTGTTAATCCTTCAATCCGCTGGCGATGTGCAAAAACCAGTCGACAATCAAATTAACGCCAACCGTCAAGAATGCGATCGCCCCTGCCGGCCATAACGGCGTGACGATGCCGAAGGTGATCGCCCCCGCATTCTCCCGTACCATGCCTCCCCAGTCCGCCGTCGGAGGCTGAATACCGAGTCCCAGGAAGCTTAGAGCCGCGATGAACAGAAATACGAAACAGAAGCGTAAGCCGAACTCTGCAACCAGCGGCGGCATGGCATTTGGCAAAATTTCGTGGCGCATGAGCCACCAAGTCCCTTCACCACGAAGCCTGGCCGCTTCAACGAACTCCATGACTTCAATATCCATGGCGACGGCGCGAGACAAGCGATAAACCCGCGTAGAGTCAAGAAGCGCAATCACCAGAATTAAAGCGGTTATCGACGTCCCAACCACCGACAGCACCATTAAGGCAAAAATCAGGGTCGGAAAGGCCATCATGATGTCGACAATGCGGCTTAGCACTTGGTCCGTCCAGCCACCAAGCGTTGCTGCAAAAAACCCGCAAACAATGCCGACAACGAAGGAAAGCGCTGTAGTGGCAAAGGCTATCGCAATTGTGTTGCGGGCACCGTATAACAAACGTGTGAACAGATCCCGCCCTATATGGTCAGTACCCAGCAGATGGTCTTTACTCGAGGGGAGCCAAACGTCGCCAACGACTTCCGTTTCCGTGTAAGGGGCCACAAACGGCACCAATAGCGCTGCGGCGACATTAATCAGTATCATTCCAAGGCCGATGCGGGCGCTGAGGGGGGATTGTCTGAGCAATTTGAAAAACGCCATCTCTTGCTTCCCTTATCGAGGACTTCGCAGCCTGGGGTTGCTAATGATTGACAGCACATCGGCGGCAAGATTAAGCCCGACGTAGGTGGTCGCGAAAATCAGGCCGCTCGCCTGAACAACCGGCAGATCACGCTTCGATACCGAGTCCACCAGAAGCTGCCCCAAGCCCGGGTACACAAATACCACTTCAACGATCACGACACCCACAACCAGATAGGCCAGGTTAAGGGCGACCACGTTAATGACCGGCGAAAGGGCATTCGGAAATGCATGGAGAACGATGATCCGGATGCGCTTTAGCCCTTTTAACTGGGCCATCTCGATAAACGAGCTGGCCAGGATGTTGATGATGGCTGCCCGCGTCTGGCGCATCATGTGGGCGACGACGACCATGGTCAGCGTCAGGCAGGGCAGAACAATCGCTTGGATCTTCTCCCAAAACGACATCTGGTCGTTTATGTTGGAAATACTGGGAAAAATAATCAACTGCACCGCAAGAAGGAAGATCAGAATGTAGGCCACAAAGAACTCCGGGAAGGAGATCGTGCTCAGGGTAACCATAGAAATGATGCGGTCAAACAGCGTGTTACGGTAAAGGGCAGCCAGTATCCCCAGGATAATTGAGACCGGCACCGCGATTACCGCTGCCGAGGCGGCCAAAAACAGCGTATTGGCGAAACGCCAGCTGATTAACTCGGCGATCGGACGTTTATTTGCCAGAGAGGTGCCGAGATCGCCTCGCAGAAAATCCCCCAGCCATGCAAAATAGCGAACATGCGGTGGAAGATCCAACTTCAGCTCTTTGCGAAATGCGGCAACGGTTTCAGGCGTGGCCTCCTGCCCCAGGATGGCCGAGGCCAAATCGCCCGGGAGCGCTTCCACGCCCAGGAAAATGAGAACAGAGATGACGATAATGGTCAGGAAGCCCAGCGCAATACGTTTGGAGACGATTTTCAGAATATTCATCTTTGACTAACCCAAATGGTATTTGGTCAACAATCCACCTTTTGCCCCCTCATCCGTCCTCTCCCCTAAGCCCTGGGGGAGAGGACGGATGAGCGGCTTCAACAAACACCCGCAACTCATTCGCCCGTTACGACTTGAACCACCAGCGCTCTGCGATCCTAAAGCCGTCAAACTCCCAGTTTGCCGCCGGGTTTTCGAACCCGAGCTTTTTGCTTGCCGCCGAAAGCTGCAGGGAAAACATCGGTACAGGGGTGGCACCTTCATCGCGCACAATTTTCTGGCATTCCACGTACATCTCACGCCGTTTCTTGTCGTCAAGCTCTGCCCGGGCCGCTTTGATAAGCTGGTTAAACTTCGGATGTTTCCATTTGGTGTCGTTCCAGTTGGCATCTTCCGTGTATGCAATCGAAAACATCCAATCCGCAGTCGGCCGGCCGCTCCAGTAGCACTGGACCCATTCTTTTTTGATCCAGACGTTCTCCCAGTACCCGTCATCCGGCTCCCGAACGACGTCGATCTTGATACCCGCCTTGGCCGCCGATTCTTTGATAAGTACCGAAGCGTCCACGGCTCCTGGATATGCGGCGTCGGCGCCATGGAGCTTGAAAGTGTGATCCAGCATCCCGGCCTTCTTCATATGGAACTTGGCCTTGTCTGGGTCGTACTTTCTCTGGGGGAGGTCCTTGGCAAAGTACTTGTTGTTACGAGGGATGGGGTGATCGTTGCCCAAATAGCCGTAACCACCTAAAATCTGCTTCACCAGCAGCTCACGGTCAATGGCGTATTTGAGCCCAAGCCTGACATCGTTGCTGTCATAGGGCTTGATGGTGGTCATCATCGGGATGGTGTAATGCCTGGCCCCTTCTAACTTCAAGGCCTGAATGTCGGGCGCCCTTTCCAGGAGATGAAAAGTCTTGGGCTCACACCGGTTCATCACATCGACTTGGCCCGTCTTCAAGGCATTGGTTCTTGCATTGGTGTCTGCAATACCGATGATCTCCACTTCGTCAAAATAGGGGCGGCCTTCCTTGAAATAGTTTGGATTCCGCTTACCAAAAAACCTGACACCAGGCTCCCAGGCCTGCATAATAAACGGACCTGTGCCGATGCCCTTCTCATACTCTTTGCCTTTGGTGCCGGTGGGTACGACCGGTATGTGATAGTCACTCGCGATAAAGGGGAAGTCAGCGTTACCTTCTTTCAGCGTGAATACCACCGTGTACTTGCCATCGGCCTTGATATCCACGATAGGATCCGTAACGCCCTTGGCAGCCGATTTTGTGTCTTCTCCGCGGTGCTCATTGAATGAATAGACAACATCCTCGGAAGTCATGGACTTGCCGTTGTGAAATTCGACGCCCTTGCGAAGCTTGAAGACCCATTTCACCGCGTCTGGCGAGGCCTCCCAGCTTTCGGCCAGGTCGGGAACGGGCTCCCCCCTGTAGTCGACTTCAACCAGGTGGCTCCTGAGGCATTGATTGGTCGTCTGGGGCATGGTGTGCATCAACGTCCCGGGATCCATAGAATCGGTCGTTGAACCACCCGCAGAACCGAGTCTCAACCGACCCCCCCGCTTGGGTTTTGCCGCGTGGGCTGATTTGCTCAACAATGCCGGAGAGACCGCAGCCGCGATACCCAAGGCAGATGCGCGAGCCAGAAACTCACGACGACTGATTTTTCCCTGCAAGAGGAGATCTTCAAGTTCCTTTAGTTTAGACATATTTACGCCCTCCTTACTCGTTGATTTCGGTTTGTAAAAGACCAAACGCTTTCCTCAACAGAAATACCTCTGTTTGGCAAGGTTTGATTTCCCTCGATCTTCACCTCCTTTCTAACTTTTCTCCCGTATTCCTCTGAATTCCTCAACCCAGAGTCATTTCCCTAGAACACCACAGATGAAGGATCATGGGAGCCTAAAACCCAGCGGTACGAGTATAGATAAATCCGTTTCGGCTGTCAACATTCAAAAGATCAGGGCAGCGGATTATATTCTGTGTGAGGGTTTGTCTTGGGCAATAAAATGGGATACCGCCGAGACGAAAAATCCTCTTGACAAAAGTTGCAGGCCACGGTGAACTCTCCTTCGATCATCGGAGGCTCGGTCGATGGAAACAAAGCCCAGGAGATGGACTATTCACGACAGAGTCGTTGCGACACTCAGGGGTCAAAAACCCGACCATTTGCCCTTTATCGATCGGATGGAAATATTTTATCGGACCCACACTTCTTGTGGCACCCTTCCCCAAGAACTCAGGGGGATGTCATTAACCGAGGTGCATCGGGCAGTCGGTATTGGCCAGGAGAAGTTCATCAATGCTTTCAGCCTGAAACTCCACGGGGTCGAAATCCTTTCAGCATTTGAGGGCGACGTCTTTTATCATGAGAAAGATCCGATGCTGGACAACTTCCCCGACGTGTGGGATCTGGTTCCAGAGGACAGGGCCGGGGTCACCGATACAGAATTCATCACGCCCGTAGGCAGGGTCCGTGTTCAGCACCAAACACTTCCCGATATGCTAGACGCGGGAATGGAGCCCTACCTGAAAGCGCACCTCATCAAAAACGAATCGGACTACCAGACGGCAATATATCTGCTCGAGCATGCCGAATACATCCCCCGATATGAGGCTTTTCGTGAGGAGGAGACGAGGCTTGGAGACATCGGTTTTACCGTGCCTTGTGTGCCACGGATCCCGTTTCAGCAAATGCTTCTGGAGTATATCGGCGAGGTCCCGCTGTTCAACGCGCTCTATGATTGTCCAGAGCTCGTCAAAGGCCTCCTCGCCTTGTTGGACGAGCGGCTGGCTGATCTCCTTCACAGGCTCGCCGAATGGCCCGTCCAATATGTTGAATTCGTAGACAACCTCCACGCAGAAATGACCAATCCCAAGCTATTTGCTCAATACTGTCTGCCCTACTACCAGCGTTACGCCGAGATCTTGCACGGCCAAGGAAAGAAAGTCGGCAGTCACACCGATGGTGAACTCAAGCCCCTACTCGATCTGCTCGCCGAGTCGGGCCTCGACGTGTGTGAGTCCTTCTCTCCGGCACCCCTGACTGAGTGTACCTTTGACGAAGCGTGGGAGGCCTGGCAGGATGGGCCGATCATTTGGGGAGGAATTCCCTCCCCCCTTCTCGAGAAGCGGACCAGCGAAAATGAGTTTCAAGAATACGTTGACCACCTATTGGAGGTTATTGGAGATCGGCCAATCATCATAGGTGTGGGCGACATGGTCATGGGGAATAACCTGATTGACCGGGTTCGGTACATTGCCAATAGAGTCGAAAGTCACGCAATCGGTGGGTGAAATTGGGGCGGAGTGGGATAGATGCAAACGGTGAATCGATCCTGTCAGCCAGAGGATAAGAGAAGTTTTTGATCAAATAGCGCTTCAATCGGTGAGGGGTGGCAAAGGTGGACCTTCCCCAAATGATTCGGATCAGACAGAGGTTCGAGGCAAGGGTCCTCGAGGACATCTCCCAGGAAATCTCGTCACAGGTGAATAGCTTGAAATTGGGAAAGAGAATCAAACCGGGTCAGACGGTGGCCGTGGCATGTAGCAGTCGGGGGATTGCCAACTATGGCGATATCGTCGAAGCAACTGTCCGCTCTCTCCAAGGACTCGGGCTTGAGCCTTTCATCATTCCGGCTATGGGCAGTCATGGGGCATCCACCGCCGAGGGACAAAAGCGGGTTCTGGAACACTACGGAATATCAGAAGCAAGAATGGGGGTTCCCATCCGATCTTCCCTCGAGGTCATCCACATCGGGGAGATCGGGGAAGGTGTTCCCATTCTCCTGGATAAGGTCGCCTCAGAGGCCGACTACATTGTTCCGGTGAACCGCATCAAATCCCATACGGATTTTGAATACGAGATTGAGAGCGGTTTGATGAAAATGATAGTCATCGGTCTGGGGAAACAGAAGGGGGCTACGGCCTACCATCAGGCCTTTTTCGACTACGGATATCCTCGAATCATCGTGGCTGTGGGTCGGAAGATCCTGCAAAGCGAGAGAATTCTCTTTGGTGTTGGCATCGTGGAGAATGGCTATTGCCAAACCGCAAGAATCCGTGTGCTCGGCCCCGAAAACCTGGAAGCAGGAGAGAAAGATTTGTTGAGAGAGGCAAAACGTCTCGAGCCGCGCCTGCCCTTTGAAGACGTCGACATTCTGATTATTGACAAAATGGGTAAGGACATTAGCGGGAGTGGTATGGACACGAAGGTCATCGGAAGAATTCACATGCCCCTATTCACAGAAGAACCGAAGGCTCCCCGGGTGAAACGGATCATTGTGAGGGATCTGACGGAAAATTCAGAAGGTAATGCCGTGGGCATTGGCATGGCCGATTTTGTACCGAAACGCCTCGTAGAAAAGGTCGACCGCGAGGCCACCTATATCAATGCCATCACCGGTGGGGATCCGGAGCATGCAAAGATTCCACTCACCCTCAAAAATGATCGAGAGGCCATCGAAGTGGCTGCGAGGAGCGTCGGACTGACCCCTCCTGAATCCCTGCGCATGATGCGCATTCAGAGCACCAAGCACCTCGCCGAGGTCGATGTCGCGACGGCTTACAAGGGTGAATTAGGAAAGCGGAAGGATCTCGAGATCATCACGGAAGCCCGACCGATGACCTTCGATCAGGAGGGAAACCTCGAACCATTCTAATGGGGGTTCTCGAGAGGGGTTCGATGCCGACCTTTCGCATCACCGCCATAAGGGCAAGAGAGATCATTGATTGCAGAGGCTTGCCCACTGTACAGGTAGACGCATGGGTTGACGACCGGCTCATAGGACGGGCTGATGTCCCTGCTGGACGGTCAACAGGGACCCACGAAGCTTACGAACTTCGGGATGGGGACCAGAGCCGGTACAGGGGATTGGGGGTCCAGAAGGCGGTGGCTAAAGTCAATGAGGCGATCGGTCCTGCCCTGAAAGACTGGGACGTCACCGACCAGAGAAAAATCGACACGGCCATGATCAACATGGACGGAACCCCGGACAAGAGAAGGCTGGGGGCCAATGCCATTCTCGGCGTATCCCTTGCTGTGGCTCGGGCAGCGGCCAATGCCCGCGGAGTTTCTCTATTCCGGTACCTCAATCCCAGAGGCCATGTCCTCCCCGTGCCGTTTATGAATCTCCTGAATGGTGGAAAATTGACATCGAACTACCTCGAGATCCAGGAGTTTATCATGGTCCCCGTGGGAGCCAGGTCCTTCCGTCACGCCCTTCAGATGACCACGGAGGTCAATCTGGTTTTGAGAGATCTTGTCATCGAAAAATATGGAATCCTAGCGGTAAACACCGGGGATGAGGGGGGATACGCAACGCCAATGCGAGGTATTTACGAACCCCTGGAGTTTCTGTCCAAGGCTACGGAAAAAGCAGGCTATGCCGAGGACGTCGTCTATGCGATGGATTGCGCAGCCACGCACTGGTATGACAAGAAGAAGGAGATCTACGAACTCGACGGGAAGAAATACGATCGAGAGGCACTCATCGGCCTTTACAAGGAATTGAAAGCAGAGTTTTCCATCGTCTCCCTGGAGGATCCGCTCCATGAGGACGATTTTGAGGGCTATGCTCAACTGACTCGGGAGTTGGGTATTCAAATCATCGGAGACGATCTCTTTGTGACCAACGTCCAGCGTCTCAAGGAGGGTATTCAAAGGGGAGCCGCCAATGCCATGCTGTTCAAAGTGAACCAGGTCGGAACCCTGTCCGAAGCTTTGGACGCGGCGGAATTCGCCTACCGTCACAACTATGGAGTTCAAGTCTCGGAACGGTCTGGTGAGACAGAGGATCCATTGATCGCCGATTTGGCCGTCGCCCTGAACAGTGGACAGATCAAAACCGGCGCCCCGGTGAGAGGGGAGAGAACGTCGAAATACAACCGCCTTTTACAGATTGAGGAAGAACTTGGAACGGCGGCCCGTTACGCGGGCCGTGATTTTGTCAGACCACTGGAGAGATCTTCGACCGCACAGATAAGGTGACACCCAGGCCGTCAACCTCCTACGTCCAGAATCGTAAAGCGCTGTCATCCCATGGCGACAGAAAACTGCGGACAATGGCCCTCGAGATGATCGAGGCTGCCCTGGCGGCATCGAATCCCTACGAAGCCACAAAAAACCTCGTTCATCTCAGTGGGGACAAGCTCTATGTGGGACCCCTTGCATACGACTTATCGAGACGAGGAAAAATCTATGTTCTTGGAACTGGAAAGGCTACATTCCCCATTGCTCGGGCACTCGAGGATATACTGGGTGACAGAATCACCGAGGGACTCGTGGTCCTAAAGAAAGGGCAGACAGAGAAGCTTGAGCGCATCAGGATCGTTGAGGCTTCGCATCCCATTCCTGATCGTAACGGTCTTCGTGGTGCCAGAAAAATTCTCGATTTGGCAAATCACGCCCAGGAGGGCGACCTCGTGTTTTCCTGTATCACCGGTGGAAGCTCGGCCCTTTTGCCCATGCCAGTGAATTCAGTCACCTTGACTGAAAAGAAGAAGGTAAACCGACTCCTCCTATCGAGCGGGGCCTCGATCTTTGAGATCAATGCGGTTCGAAAACACCTCTCGAAAATCAAGGGAGGACAGCTCGGTTTGGCTGTCTTCCCGGCGGAACTCGTCAACCTCACGGTCTCAGATGTCATCGGCGACCCCCTCGACTATATCACCGACCCGACCGTACCCGACACTTCCACCTTTGAAGACGCTTTAAGCACGCTGAGAAAGTATGATCTTCTCAGTAAGGTTCCTCCATCGGTCCGATCTTACCTCGAAAAGGCGGATCCAGCCAACGAGACGCCGAAAGATTTTGGACGGAGCCCCTACCATAACTTCGTTCTCGCGAATAACGATTCGGCTTGTGAAGCCGCTGCCGCGGTGGCAAGATCCTTGGGCTTCAGCCCCATGATTCTCTCCACAATGTTTGATGGCGAAAGTGGGGAGTTGGGTAGGACCTTTGCTGCGATGGCCAGGGAGATTCGGAGATCTCAAAGGCCCCTAAAGCCTCCGTGTGTGCTCATTGGTGGGGGGGAGACCATCGTCACCTTGAAGAGAAATTTCGGTAAGGGAGGGCCCAACCAAGAATTTGTGGCGAGCACAGCGCTGAACATGGGAGGGCAAACCGACTTCGCCGTCGTCGGCCTGGACACTGATGGGACAGACGGCCCAACCCCTGTGGCCGGAGCCCTGGCTGATGCATTCACGGCTGTCGCCGCCAAGGCGAAAGGCGTCGATCTTGATCGGTGTTTGGAAGATCACTGCATACTTTCCGCATGGACTTCTCTGAAGGAGATCATTATCACCGGCCAAACAGGGACGAATGTCAATGATCTGAAGTTCCTCATTTTGGCCTGAGACAGCGCAAGAAGATAGAGAGACGTTATGGGGAAGATGACCTCCCGAGAGAGGGTTCTGGCTGCCCTGGATTTGAAAGAGCCCGATAGGGTTCCATGGGTGGAGGAATGGTTTGACTACCCCGTAGCGGAAAAAATACTGGCAAAAATTGGGGAGGGCTCAATCGATTGGGAATTGAAGCAGAAAAACCCGGAGATTTCAGTTCCACCGGAGATTGCGAGAGCAACGGCTTTGGACAGTCTTGCGTTTGAAATCGAGCCGCCCCGCTTTTCGGTCACAAAACCCATAGACCGTATGGATATCATCGTCGATGGATTGATCAAAGACGAGAATGACCTCAGGATGCTAAGCCAACTCCCAGACCCCGACGATGATTATATCTACCGAAGAGCCGGTGAATTTCTCAAACGGTATAGCGACGATTTTGCCGTTATAGCCGCGATAAGGACAGGGATAAGCCATACGTATCTGAGCATGGGAATCTTGGATTTCTGTTCGGCCATTTTGGAAAACGTTGAACTCGTCCAGACAATTTACGAACGATTCTCGAGCTGGTTCGCCCGGGCTGCAAAGAATATCTGCGAGATGGATTTTGATCTCATCCAGATTAGTGATGACCTGGCATTCAAATCTGGCCCATTCTTCTCGCCGGAAGTTTTCAGAAGTCTCTTTCTGCCGGGTATGCGACACGTTGTAGAGCATATCAGGCTTCCATGGATCTACCATACGGACGGTGATATAGCGCTCTTACTAGACGATCTCCTAACGCTTGGAATGAACGGAATTGCGAATATCGAGCCCCTCTGTATGGATATCGTTGACCTAAAAGAGAAGCACGGCGACACGTTATGTCTCATTGGAAACATCGATATCACCCGTACCTTATCTCAGGGAACCCCTAAAGAAACCGAAGACGAGGTTAAGAAACGGATCCGGGAAATCGGCCCGGGTGGTGGGTATATTCTGGCCAGTTCAAACAGTATCACCTCATACTGCAAGCCGGAGAATGTTATTGCCTTAAGCGACGCCGTCGAAAAACACGGTGACTACCCGATTAAGATGGATTAACCCTGTTGGCTCACACCGAGTTCCCGATCGTAGTCCTCGACGATGGATCGCATGGTTTTTTCGGCCCCGGGGGGAAGCGGCTTCGGTTTGTGGTGTTGGAGGATGTACCGGGCTGTCTCGTACGCTCGCTCCGTGAGGTCCTTCCCACCAACCGCGATCCACACATCGCGCTTGTTCCGGTCGAACAATTTGGCTTGCGATAACTCTCTCACATGCTCCAGGGTATGGTCGTGGGTGATGAATTCGCCGCTGGGGCCGACGTGATGGATGACATCCAAGGCGATGGACTCGTCCGTCACAGCGATACCCCGAACCACCTTCTCGATCATCTCGATTGACTCAACGTCCATCACGAGCTTTGCATAGTCAAAGGTCAAGAGCTGATCGAGCCCCCCCACACCAAACAGGATGTCGGCCCCTGCCAGTGCAGCCACAAGCGCACTGACGGCCGTTTCATAAGCTGCTTGGGCATCGGGAATCTTGCTATCCGACATCCCACTTCCCACAACAGCGGGGAGTCGATAGTATTGGGCCAGCTTTGCGGCCCCCGAATTAATCAATCCCAATTCAGGAGCCCCAACCGATCCAACACCGGTCCTCATGTCCATAATCGTACTGGTATTCCCATAGGTGCACGGCGTGCCCTTCACCGTCAGTTGAGCGAGCGCGAGAGCCCCGAGTACCTCGGCATTCGTTACTACCAGTGTTCCGGCGAGCGTGCTTGTCGATGTCGCGCCAGCCAGGGCCATTGGAATAATCCACACACCGACCCCTTGTCTGGCCGCCTCGATCACAACTTCACAACAATCTCTAAGGAGTGCCAGCGGACTCGTGGGACAGACGGAGGCGGTGAGAACGGGTCGCCTCCTAAAGTTGTCCGTGCCGCCGAGACACACTGCCCCCAACTCAACCATCTTCCGCAGGTTTCTGGCTGTGTCAGTGCCACTGAAAGTGTGTTTGGAAGTGTTCTTGAGGATCGCTTCAAAAACGTGCACCGGGTGCGTTTCAGGAGGGACATCGGCGGGAACACAGGGTCTGTCCAAAATGCTGATCCTGTCCAAGTAGTCACAAGCCAGGCCGATATCGCCACAGTCCTTTAGGATGCTCTCCCTGTGCTCCCGGGTAAAGGGATCGATGATGCCGACACACCCTCCTCCATTCATAAGGCCCACCCGGCGTGATTCAGCGACAAAGTCGTCCTCCGGATCCCGGCCGTAGTACGTCACCGTGCGAGGGGCCCAGTGGATGCAGTCCTCCACGACGTGTGGGGGAATCTTGACGATACGGTAACTGCCGGAACCCTCAACAGAGGCACCCGAGCCATGAAAGATCTCTATGGCCTCCTCAGTTTCAACTCTGAGTCCTGTATGCCGTAGCACTTCCAAGGTCGCGTGGTGAATAGAATCCAGCTGGTCGTCGGAGAGTATGTTCCACCCGGAGCCCGATTCCGCATGAACATCAACTTTCAGCTTTTTTCTTGCCATGATCGTTCCCTCACAGTTTCTATTCCCACCAGAATTTTATCCCATGCCGACCAGAACAAGCCCGCCATAGACCGTCACAACGCCCACGATTTTTGTGAAATGCCGAGGTTCTCCCAAGAGGACGATGCCGAGGGTCGCCCCCAGGGGAATGCTGAGCTGTCGAAAAGCTGCAATATAACTGACATTCCTCACATACTGCATCGACACGAGAACGAGACCGTAGCCGAGGTACATCCCGATTCCCATGAAGGCAGCCGAACTTTTCGAAACACGAAAAACTTTGACAAAACTCCTCCGCTCCCATCCATTGAGAACGACGAACGCTCCAAGGCAGAGAGACCCGGACACCGATACGAATATGACATAGGTCAATGGGCCATCCACAGGTCCAAAAGGCTGACCGGGCAATTCGCGAAGCATATGCAGGGCCTCATAGTCGGCGATGGTAAACCCCGTCGTTCCGATGGCTGAAAGGAGGGCGAGTAAACAACAGGCATTCAGGTAATTACTGAGATGGAGTTCGCGGAACCGCCTCATGGGAAGGATGAAACAGCCCATCGCCACAATCATGATCCCAACAAGGCACCATCTGCCGATCGGTTCGCCTTTGCCCGCGATCATGGCGACAATCGTGATAAAAATGACCGGCGAGGAGAGTGCCAGGGGGTAGGCAACTGACATGTCACCTGTACGGTATGCCCCGGCCAGGGTGGCGCAGAAAATGAAATAGAAAAAGCCGGACACCACGGCGCGCATCCAAACAGGTATCGGAATCAAAGCGAGGTTTTCCCACTGATAGAAAAGGACAGGCAAGATACAAGCGGTCCCGACTGCATTTGCGATCAGAAAGAAGGCCGCCGTAGGATGTTGACGTTTGCCGACGAGATTCCACCCTGCGTGTACAAATGCGGAAATCACAAGGAGAACAACTGCGACCAAAGACATCTCTGCGCTCGCTTTCTCCAATGCCCCTTAACCACGAAAACCCTCGCATTCACTTGCCCACCGGAAAAGGAGACCTCGAATGACGATCGTCCGGTCCGCTTACCTAGGTTCGCTGGCAGGGGAAACCCTTTCGTTTGGACAATCTTGGCCGTCGGCGATAGTGGTTCGGCTTAGGACCAATTGTAAAGTACGGGTCATGAGGCTGTCAATCAAACCGCCGGGGAAAAGTCCATGGATCGTTCAGGAATCGAAAAACAAAGGCAGAGTAGACTTTTTTTGTTGTGATCTCATAGGCCTGTCAGTAAAATGCTGGGTGAAATCGCTTCACGACTTTTTCAATATCCGCTGAGCGCGTCAAGCCATACGATCGAGACGGAGGAGCGCTCTATCGAGGGGAGGATTTCATGGGGAGAACAATCGGTGTTGCAGGGATTCAGATGGAGATCCGAGACGGTGAGGACCATCAAAAAAAGATGGGTCGCCTCGTGAAAAAGACGTCCGCGTCTTTTCCATGGGTCGAGCTCATAATCTTCAGCGAACTCTGCATTTACGGAGGCGAGCCGTCCTTGGCCCAAACCATACCCGGACCCATAACAGACAGCTTCTGCAACTTGGCAGCGAAGCAAGGGAAATGGCTTGTTCCGGGATCGCTTTACGAGAAGGCGGGCGATCGACTCTACAATACGGCTATCGTCATCGCGCCTTCGGGAGAAATAAGGGCCAAGTATCGAAAGCTCTTTCCCTGGCGACCCCTGGAAACCAATTCGCGAGGGAAAGACTTCTGCGTTTTCGATATTCCCGATTTGGGACGCTTTGGCCTCGCGATCTGTTATGATCAATGGTTTCCAGAGGTCATTCGGACCCTGACATGGATGGGAGCAGAGGTGATTCTGCATCCGACCATGACGACGACATCAGACCGAGCCCTGGAGTTGGTGATCAGCCAGGCCCATGCCATCTTCAACCAGCTTTACTTCCTGAGTGTCAACGGAGTCAGAGATGGCGGAATTGGACAATCTATCTTTGTCGATCCGGACGGTCGGATCCTCCAGACAGCAGGCGGAGGTGAGACGATTCTCACAGAGTTGTTAGACCTCGAACGCGTGACCCGGGCACGGGAGTACGGAACGATTGGTCTTTGCCAGACCCTTAAGGAGCTCAGAGACTTTCCATACGAGTTCCCAATCTATAAGGAGGGTGTTGCCAAAGGAGAGGTTTTTAGGCGGATGAGCTATGACTGGGCGCATAAAAAGACAGACTGAGTTCTCAGGGATTCTTCGTCTGCTCCGAAGACGCCTGATACCCTGTTGAGAAACAAAATGGAAAGAACAAGATACCAAATTCTGCGAGCCTTAGAAAAGAAACCGATGTCCTTCTGGGATCTCGTCCGCTCCCAGGATTCTACCCTTGCCGAGGTGACTCGGGTGGTTGATCGCATGCTCGCTGAGCATCAGATCGTTTTCGACCCGGAACGCCGAGAATTCTCTCTCGAAAAAGCCTCTGGGGCCCTCCCCCAAGGCAACGGACTCTGTCCGGCTTGCCAGGGGAAAGGGCTCATTCTCGATGCTCGGTTCGAGGAGGCCCTGAATCGTTTTCTCCAAGTGACCCGCGATCGGCCCCCGCCCATATTCGAGTACAACCAAGGCCTTATTCATCCGCGGGATCTCGCCTTGAAGTCGGCCTTCATGTTTCAACGAGGCGACCTAGAGGGCCGGTCGATCCTCCTCATCGGGGACGACGATCTCTTCGGTATCCTTCTCGCCGTTCTCGGTCTTTCACGCAGTATCACGGTCCTTGAAGTCGACGAGCGCCTGACCCAGTATATCGACCAAAAGGTAAAACGTCATCGCCTGAGCATCACGGCAAAACAATACGACGTTCATTCAGCCCTTCCCCTCGAACTTCAATCGACCTTCGACACCTTTGTCACCGAACCTCCTGAGGGCTTGAAAGGGATGCTTCTGTTTCTTGAGAGGGCTGTCGATGCCCTCGAGATCGGGGGAGGCGGCTATTTCGGGCTCACCACCCTGGAGTCGTCCCTGCCCAAGTGGCTTGCCGTCCAGAGGTTCCTCATGGAGAGAGGGATGGTGATCACTGACCTGCTTCGAAACTTCAGCCTCTATCCGGAGTCGGGAGACCCGGTCACGGATTACGAAGCGTTCCCCATTTCTCAGGAGTTGCCTGTCGCCCCTGGGCTTCCAGACATCGACTATTTCAGATCGTCCCTCATCCGGGTCGAGAAGACGACACGGGACACGATGGGAGAAAACGACGGGATCTACACCGATGCGGACACATGGGTCACGGTGAATCCCGACCGGGAGAGATAGAGTCCACCTCTCAGCAGTCGGCTGTCAGCCCTCAGCCTGAGAACCATAACTCAGCGCGCTGCGACAGGGAGTTCGCCCAACCAAATCCCTCTGCAGCACTTTGGTGAGAACTTGGCAAGATTATTTCGCCAGAAAGTTGGAAAGGAAACGCTAAGCCAAAATCCGCTGCTCGTGGTCCGTTGTCCGTGATTCGTTGTCTAAAGATGAGGATTTACGCATCCACGGCCAGTCAAGGGACGGGCCCAGGGGATTTCATTTCGAATCGAATAACGTGAATTGGTGGTTACAACTGACGACTGACAACCCACAACTGACGTCTTTAGAAAAAACCTCTGAGCAGCGAAGCGTGCCCTTTTCCGCTTTCATCGCACAAAGGTCGAGAAACGTGATTTGGGCAAAGACCCGTTGACAGCTGACCCCTGAACCACGGCTTCAATCACACGCAGTACTGGTTATTCAGCCAAGCGAAAAGATCGAGTGAGTCTTTCGACAGCGCATAGGCTTCGCGGGCTGTGAGCTCGTCAACTGCCGCACCTCTCGTCTGGAGCATCATACCTTTGACGGATCGGAGTCTCGCCCATCGCTTGTCGAACCCCTCAAATGGTGTTCCACGAATCGCGGATGAGAAACTCACCTGGAGTGTCTCTTTGAAGAGATACCTGAGCCTGAGATCCAGAGACTTGTTCTTCTTGAAGGTCAACTGAATCCACGAGAGGGGCCTCCCCCGGCTCACAAAAAGATCCCGAAAAAACATTGCCACCAGCATTTCGAAAAAATCGCACGCCAGAAGAAGGGTAAGTTCACGATCTCCCTGCTTGAAAAAACCCTCCACAACACTGACCACTCTCCGGCCCACCGGGTTCGGCCATATTTCGGTCTCGGCCCCCGTTCCGCACACGCCGCATGGCCCTCGATATACCCGACCGCAACGTTTACAGCGCAGGAATTTAGGTTGTTTCTCTTCTAACCTCGCAGAGGAGTCCGGCCGTCGGTTTTGCATCGAATTCTGACCCTGTCCAAGGACTTTGGCTGTTCCTTGTCTCAGATACAGGGAAACGCTCGCCTGTCTCGATAGTACATAAGCGTCCCTTAAAGTACAAGGGGGGCGCCTTCATCCTCTCTTGACAAGGCAAGACGCAATTGAATACCTTCTCTTGGAGGATCTTCGGCTGGAGGGAGGAATGCTCAAGATAAATCCACAGATTTTCAGGGAATACGATATTCGGGGGGTCGTCGAAAAGGATCTGACTCCCGAGATCGTTCGCCTCATGGGCCAGACATACGGCACTTACATGCGAGAAAAGGGCTTTAAGGATCTCGCCGTCGGGAGGGATTGTCGTCTCAGCTCTGACGCTTTTCGAGACGTTCTTGTGCAGGGCATCCTCTCTACCGGTTGTCACGTCACGGACATCGGCGTCTGTCCAACACCGGTCTATTATTTCTCCCTCTTCCACCTCAAAAAAGACGGAGGCATGATGATCACAGCCAGCCATAACCCGGCTGACTTCAACGGCTTCAAAGTCTCCGTTGGGAACCAGACCATTTATGGGGAAGAACTCCAGAACTTCAGACGCCGAATCGAAAAGGGCGGGTTCACTCAGGGGAAGGGAACCCTCTCGAGCTATGAGATCATGGAACCCTACCTCCAGTACCTTCAGGACGACATCTCCATCAAACGCCCCATCAAGGTGGCAATCGATGGCGGTAACGGAACAGCGGGCCCTGTTGCATCGAAAATTCTCAGAATGCTCGGATGCGAAGTCCTCGAGCTTTACTGCGAAATGGATGGAAGGTTTCCCAATCACCATCCAGATCCCACCGTCCCGGAGAACTTGAAGGATCTGATTGAGACCGTCTTCCGTGAGAAGGCTGAAATCGGCCTTGCCTTTGATGGGGATGGGGACAGACTCGGTGTCGTCGATAAAGCGGGAGAGATTATCTGGGGGGATCGACTCCTCATCCTTTTCGCGAGAGAACTCCTAGAGACCCATCCCGGGGCGGCGATCATTTCTGAGGTCAAGGCCTCGCAGACCCTTTACGATGATATTGCTCGTCACGGCGGAAAGCCAATTATGTGGAAGACAGGGCACTCACTCATCAAGAAAAAGATGAAAGATACTGGGGCCCTCCTGGCCGGTGAAATGAGTGGCCACCTCTTCTTCGCTGACCGTTATTTTGGATACGATGACGCCATCTATGCCTCTTGCCGGCTCCTGGAGTTACTCTCAAAGCATGAGAAAGGGGCACGGGAGTTGCTTGCCGATGTGCCGAGGACCGAATCGACCCCAGAAATCCGAATTTCATGTCCTGACGAGAAGAAGTTCCAGATTGTCGAAAAGGTCAGGAGTCACTATGCCAAGGACCGCGACGTCATCGATATCGATGGGGCCCGGATTCTCTTCGAAGATGGCTGGGGGTTGGTTAGAGCATCCAATACCGGGCCCGTGTTGGTGCTGAGGTTTGAGGCCAAAGATCGCCAGAGGCTGGAGACGATCCGGAAGGATATCGAATCAAAGGTCAACCAATTTTTGACGGAGACCTAATCTGCAATCCATTCATCGGTTCTCGGTTCCGCCTTTTCCAAGACCATTCCAATCCGGCTCGGTCAAAAATGGTTCCAATTCCACGCGATGTCTATTCTGAATTCTGACTCCTGACTTCTGACTTCTTAAGACTGCCAAAGAAAATGCATGACTGGGTGAGTCTGGACGAACCCCGTCCTCCTGAGGGTTTCACCCACATACGCAGATCCTATCCTCCTCCACCAGCGCTTAAGTAGTCTTCGACCACCACCTCTCCCAGTCTGTCTGGGGGTGCAAAATAGACTCGTCCCAGATTGTTTCTCGCAAGAGCCCGAGCAAAGGCCCTCAGGCGAGGATTGGCATCGAGCATGACAATATTAAGGGTGATGCGATCGTGCCGGTACCGGAGGGCCTCCTCCTTCACCCCCCTCATGGCTCTGCCAAACCCGACAAACTCCCCATCCTCTGTGTTGGGCGATGTGTCTGTGATGAGGTAGGCCTGCTTGATAGAGGGATCGTGGGCCACGGCCTTTCTGAAAGCGATCAAGGCGGCCCTTGTGTCAGTCGTCCGACCCGTCACGAACTGATTAACGATGTCCCAAGGCCGAATTTCCCTGACCCGATCCGAAAAAAGGAAAACACGGAGACGGCTGTTCTTCTGCCGTCCGATGAGTTCGGAGAGGGCCAGCGAGGTTTCGATGGCCGCACCGATCTTCTCGTTCATGACCATGGAACCGCTTTCGTCAATGAGAAGACCGGCGGTAATCCTCGATTCGTGAAGGGACTCGTGGACGAAGAAATCTTCCGGTCGTAGCCTGGGACGTCCCTCTCTTGACAGGCTGCTGAGCAGGGTTCTCTCGATGTCAACCGCCTCGTACTCATCCCCCAACTCATACGGTCTTGAAGCGGGAGAACGCTGCAATCCCCAATCTCTTTTTCCCCCTTCGACGATATCAGTCCGCCGACTCCTCTGGGCCTGAAGGATTCTTCTCAGGGATTTCCGCGCAAGCATCCTCGCTCCTCGAGCGGTGATCATGATTCGGTCAGTGGCGTCGATTTCGATGAGGCCGAGCTGCTGATGCCGCTGCAGAACCTCCGCGACGTCCTTGTCGAGAACCTCTTCTCCCTCCCACTGGAGTTCTCGAATCTCTCGAATCAGACTCCCCCGCTTCTGGTCGTCCATGATCTCTGCAGCAATGGCCTCAGGCGTTGCTCCCCCGAGAAGCCGGTCCAGCATCGAGTATGAAAGCTGCTCCTCGTACGCTTCCAGTTCCTTCCTCAGGGCGAGCAGACGTCCCCCCCTCTGTTGCCTTCTTCGATGTCCCCTCCTTCTGGCTTCCTGAAGGACCGGATCGTCGGGATCCATTCGCTGAAGGACAGTACCGACACTTCTCCGATCAAAACAATGACAGGCAAGGGACTCGATGAATTCGTATTCCTCGGAAGATCCCATACACTTGAGGCAATGGTTTGAAGGAAATTTGGCCTCCACCCGCTTCATAGACGTTTTATTCTCTTTCTCTTCTCTGTTCGGTTGTCCCTATCATTATAACCAAAAGCACGGTCTCCCTTCTTACTGATCTCCCGAGTCTGCCTGAGGGAAAGTCGATGCGAATGGAAGCCTTTTCTCCGCTGTTCTGCAAAGCCAGCAATATCGATTCTGACGCTTGTTTCTCTCTCACTGCCTTTCATAATGACTTAGGAGAAACTTGTTGAGGATTTACCACAGAGACACAAGGAGCGCAGCGCTTTGCCGCAGGGTTTGTCGAGAGATGCCGACAAACAAAACCATCAGCCCCTTCAGGCAGGATCAGTTCCTGTACAATTCGCAAACGAACCAAAGCTCGCTCGTTTGGTTCTCGCAGGAAGCTGGATTTTTCGCAACGCCAGGAGATAGCGGCATTGGAAAACCAGGTCTAATCATTCTCCTCTCTGTCTCCGTGCTGAACAATGCGTACGGTCCACTGCAGCTCGGGACCACCGCCAACAAGGTACGCAGTGAAATGAATCATCGTGTGCCATAACTATTTTGCAAGCTTGGAAGCGATCGTAGCGACATGTTTCCCCTGGAACCGTGCCGCATCCAGCTCATTCTCGCTTGGCATACGCTCTCCCTGACCCCCTGCGATCGTCGAGGCACCATAGGGAGATCCACCAGTTATTTCATCAATTCGCATCTGCCCTTGAAACGCATACGGCAAACCAACAACGACCATACCCTGGTGGAGAAGGGTAATGTGAAAACTTAGAATTGTGGATTCCTGCCCGCCGTGTTGTGTCGCCGAACTCGCGAAGACACTCCCCACCTTGCCGACAAGTCGGCCTTTTTGCCAGAGCTGTCCCGTTGCATCAAGGAACTGTCGCATCTGCCCACACATATTTCCAAATCTCGTCGGGGTGCCAAAAATAATCGCATCCGCAGACGCAAGCTCGTCAACCTTACAAACCGGGACATGGGCAAATGTTTTCTGGGGCTCGAGTGCACCCATTTTATTGAGCACCTCATCTGGGAGCGTTTCTGGAACACGGCGCATTTCCACCTCGACACCTTCGACTTCCCTAGCACCTTCGGCAACAGCCTCTGCCATACGGTGAACATGGCCATACATGGAATAGTAGACAACCAAAACCTCCATATTTGTCCTCCTTTCTTTCTACCGTTTTTCTTCCGCTGTACCCCAAACATAAGACTATAACCTCGTTTTGACGTCCGCAAGGGTCAAACTTGAGATTCTCTCTGATTTTGTTCGGAACAGGTCTATGATTGGCGGTGTCTAAAACACCCGACTCCGAGAGACTTGCCCCCTATAAACATCTCTCTCTGGTAAGTTCCAACCCGAAATCCAACGTTTGGGTTACCCTCGACGCGAAAAAGAAGACGATCTTTACGACCGAATGCTACTGATGAGAAAACGTTCATGCCTCGGCGTGGCTTTCCGTCGCTGTTTGACCTTGACACGTTATATCATTCGTGAACAAACTATAGCGGGCAGAATGGGCTCGATTCGCTGCCACGCGTATTTTCTCAGGTTTTTTGCATCGGATTTATCCAGGAGACAAGCAAAATGAACGCAGAAGCAAGAAAGGTAGAAAACCCGGACCATGTCTACCATGCAGATATCATCGTTGGGATTCCCTCATACAATGAGGCCGATTCGATTGCCTTCCCAACCGATGTCGCCAGTCGAGGGCTCGTGAACTATTTCCTTGATCGGGACTCTGCCATTATTAACGTGGATAACGACTCACCGGATGGGACACGAGACGCCTTTATGAATACCCCAACCAAGGTTCCCAAGATCTATATTTCTACCCCGGAGGGAATCCAGGGAAAGGGAAACAATCTCAGGAACCTATTCGAAGCCGTCGTCGAACTTCGAGCCAAAGCCGTCGTTGTGGTGGATGCGGATTTGAGAAGCATTACGCCTCAATGGATTCAGTATCTCGGTGAACCGCTTCTGGCAGGTTTTGATTATGTCGCGCCCATATACGTCCGGCACAAGTATGATGGCTCCATCACCAACCATATCGCTTATCCTCTCCTCCGAACGCTCTTTGGGTTGAGGGTAAGGCAGCCCATCGGGGGAGATTTTGGGTTTTCTGGGAGAATGGCCAGGGCTTTTCTATCAGAGAAACTCTGGAACGAGAGCATTGGCAATTTTGGCATCGACATCTGGATGACCTCTATTGCCATTGCCCGTCGGTTTGAAGTATGCCAGACCTTCTTGGGGTCCCCGAAGAGTCATCGGGCAAAGGATCCGGCAAAACAACTCGGCCCGATGTTTTCACAGGTCGTCATGACCCTATTTGATTTGATGATCGATTTTGAATACCTCTGGAAAGAAACCACTGAGAGTTGCCCGAGCAGTATCTTCGGCTTCGGTCTGGGTATTGATGAGAAGCCTCCAGCCGTACGCGTCAATACGGACGTTCTCTATGAGAGCTTTGTCTCGGGCTTTAAGCGTTATGGCGAGATATGGGAGAAGATTATCCCTCAACCCGAGTTGATCGAGGTCAGCAAGACCAAGAAACTCGCACAGAAGAGGTTCTACTATCCGAGTGATCTTTGGGCGAGAATTCTGTTTAGTTTCGCCATCGCCTATCGAAATAACGAAATCCCTCGTGAAAAGGTTGTCGAGGCCATGATTCCTTTTTATCACTCCCGAATCTTATCCTTTGTGAATCGGACAACTGAGATGGAGATAAAGGAGTGCGAAGAGTATTTTGAGGGTATCGTCAGAGTATTCGAGAAAGAGAAATACTACCTCATAAAACGTTGGGATGAAGACGAGAGAAAGCTGGGCTACAGTCTATTCAGACCCTAACATCCTCTTCTCCCCGGCCGGAGCGCCCAAGGCACCCCATTTCAACGATCATCAGGCTTCAACGGCTTTGAACGGATTTTTTTCGCTCTCGCTTTGAGCGCTTCGGGCTCATCTTCTTTTCCCATTTTCTCATACAGTCTCGCCATATTCTCGCAGACAGTGGCCACCGATAGATGCTCCAGACCATACGCCTCTTCCCGTATTTTCAGCGACCGCGAGTAAAGGATTTCGGCCTCGGCGTACCTGCCCGACGCGTGACACAGCAACACCAAGTTGTTCAGGGAGGATGCGACGAAAGGGTGGTCTGGTCCGAAGACGCTTTCCCGCACTTCCAGAGATCGTCTGTAAAGAGACTCAGCTTCCGAATATCTCTCCTGGGAGTGATAAAGCAATGCTAAACCGTTCAATGATGATGCCACCATCGGATGGTCCGGCCCGAAGGTTTTCTCTCTTATCTCCAAGGCTTGTTTGTAAAACCCTTCGGCTTCATCGTATTTTCCTTGGGATCGGTAGAGTTCCCCCAGATTGTTGAGAGACTGTGCCACATCGGGGTGTTCTGGTCCAAAGGTTTTCTTCCTTATTTCGAGTGACCGTCTGTAAAGCGGTTCAGCTTCCCCATATCTGCCTTGTGAATCGTAGAGCAAGGCCAGATTGTTGAGCGATGTCGCCACATAGAAGTGTTCTGGTCCAAGAGCCTTTTCGGCTATCCCGAGGGCCCGAAGATAGAGAGATTCTGCCTCGGTATGATTCCCCTGCGCGGAATAGAAGATCGCGAGATTGTTCAGAGATTGGGCCAGATTGGGATGATCCAGACCGAATGTCCTTTCTGCCACTTGCACGGCTTCTTCAGCCACCACAACCCCTTCGGAATATCGTCCTTGTTGAAGGCGCATGAGAACCTCAGCATTCAACTGCTTCCACCTTGCCTCCTGTGGAGAGGTGGGAAGCGGACGTGATAGCACGACCAAAACCAAAAAGAGGGTCTGGGGCAGTCTTTTCATGATCCGCTGGCGCTCCTTTTCTATTCAGTCCATTGCGCCCATCCCAATATAGGCAGAGGGCACCTCTCCATCGGCTTAACTTCCGCTGTACTTGGTTTCCAGCTTCCTGTCAAGCCCCTTTTTTATTGACTTTTCGTGGACTTCATCCCTTAAATATCAAAGCGCAGAGTCAGAGGAGACGAAAACGAGAGACAACTCTTCTTCGTATCGAATCATCTTCTCCGAAAGAACAGGAACGTTCGAGTCGCAAAAGAGACTTCTGAGCCGTTCTCTGGATAGGAGGAAAACCAATGCGCGCAAAAGTCCTGATTCTGATGGGGAGTCCGAGGAAGGAGGGTAATAGCACGGCACTGGCCAGACAGGTGGCCGCAGGTGCAGAGGCGACTGGAGCGGAAGTCGAATCCTTCTCTCTTCACACGATGGAGATAAAACCGTGCCAGGCCTGCGAGGCATGTCAAGAGGCCACAGGCAAAGACTGCGTGATCGATGATGATATGCAGATCCTCTATCCGAAACTCCGACAAACCCATGCCCTCGTGATTGCCAGTCCGATTTACTGGTTCACCATGTCGGCCCAAACAAAGACATTCATGGACCGATGCTATGCCTTAATAGGCCCTCAGGGATATGACCTTGCCCAAAAACGTATCGGTATCGTTCTCACCTACGGCGATTCGGACCCTTTCACCTCCGGAGCGATCAACGCCCTGCGCACGTTCCAGGACGCCTTTCGTTATGTCGGCGCAGAGATCGTCGGAATGATATACGGAAGCGCCTCAGAACCTGGAGAGATAAAGGCGAATCAGGACCTCATGGAAAGCGCCTATGAATTGGGAAAGCAGCTCGGTTCTGGCGCATAGTGGGGAAGGACGGACACCCGGAGACTCATCAGTCTTTTTCGAGTATCCGAGAACTCCTCACGCCGGTCACCCTCTGCTCCGCCTACTGGCCTATCTCGGGCGACTCCAGTGAGTCACCTTCACCAGGATCCTCATGCAAGTGCATGAAGTCAGTTGCCATCTCTCGCGGAACACACCGAGACCTCCGAGTTTCGACCTGAATCGCTGAGAGGCCGATTCAGGTCGAGCGCGTCAACGCTTCGCATGGATCGACTGATTGGGTACCCCCACGCGATTGGTCGTGAAATCTGTATTGCATGGCCCCGAAAAAACTCAATGGGTGGCCTGATTTTTCCTCTCAAAAAATCAGGCCAGGCTCAAAACCATCTCCTGCGAACGCTGTGGACTCGAGCCACCCTGAGCGGGGCCGAAGGGGAGAGAGAAGCGTGGTCGCGCATTGTCCTGAAAAACCAATGTGAACACATTCAACGGGTTCGTATTAGTATTGGAGACTCCGATCCAGGGTCCGGTATTGGATCGCCTCGGAGATCTGGGCTGAAGAGATCCGGTCTTTTCCCTCGAGATCTGCGATCGTTCGGGCGACTTTGAGAATTCGAGTATATGCCCGGGCACTCAAGCCGAGCTTGTCGATGGCGATCTCTAAAAGGTGCTGGCTCTCACGATCGATCGTGCAGAACCTCTTGATATGGCGATTCGTCATCTGGCCGTTGCAGTAGATCTTGTAACTCTTGAAACGGTCCACCTGGATCGCTCTGGCACGGTTAACCCTTTCCTTGATCACTTGAGAAGGCTCCCCTGGCGCTTCATCTGATAGTTCCCGGTATTTGACTGAGGGCACCTCAATCTGAATGTCGATGCGATCGAGCAGGGGACCAGAGACTCGCCCGCGATATCGTTGGACCTGAGGGATTGTGCAGGTGCATGCTTTCTTCGGATCTGAAAAGTAACCGCATGGGCACGGGTTCATGGCGCCCACGAGCATGAAACGGGCTGGGTAGGTGAGCGAAGTCGCTGCCCGCGTGATCGTGACCCTGCCGTCCTCCATGGGTTGTCGCATCATTTCGAGATTGTTCTTGCGAAATTCGGGAAGTTCGTCCAAAAAGAGAACGCCGTTGTGGGCGAGACTGACCTCGCCTGGCCTTGGAAAGGTCCCCCCACCGATCAAGCCCGCATCAGACACCGTATGGTGCGGGGATCGAAAAGGACGGGTCACCACGAGGGCGCTCTCCGTGGGAAGAAGACCGGCAACGCTGTGGATTTTGGTCGTCTCCAGGCTCTCTTCAAAATTCATGTCTGGCAGAATCGTCGGTAGCCTTCGGGCGAGCATCGTCTTTCCGGAACCCGGGGGACCGATCATAATCACGTTGTGTCCCCCAGCCGCCGCCACCTCGAGACACCGCTTCACATGCTGCTGCCCTTTGACATCGGTGAAATCTACACCATAGTCCAGGTCCGAACGAAAAATTTGGTCCAGATCGATTTCGGCCCGCTCGAGGGACTGGTCATCGTTCAGAAACCCCACGACTTCAGAAAGCCTCCGAACAGGAAAAACCTCGATCCCATTGACGACAGCTGCTTCGCTGGCGTTCTCCCTTGGAAGGATCACACCGCTCAAACCATGCTCCTTCGCAGCAATCGAGACCAGAAGGCTCCCTCTCACGGCCTTCACTTCACCATAGAGGGAGAGCTCTCCGAGAATGAGATAAGACTGAAGCCTTTTCTGTCCCACCGTCCCTGTGGCCGCCAGAATCCCCAAGGCAATGGGAAGGTCAAAGGCCGCCCCCTCCTTCTTGATATCGGCCGGAGCGAGGTTGACGGTGATTCGGTCTGGAGGAAACTCATAGCCAGAGTTCTTGATGGCCGCCTTGACCCGGTCTTTGCTCTCCCGAACCGCCCCATCCGGAAGACCGACCGTGGAAAAGGCCGGAAGTCCGTGGGTGATATCCACCTCGACTTCGACCACATAGGCATCGATGCCGTAGACCGCACTGCTCAGAACTTTGGCCAGCATGCATCACCTGTAGGCGAACAGGAGATATCCCCGACTGGGGGTAAGAAAAAACGATTGCATACTAGCAGCTTTTGAATGTGGGGACAAGGTGGATTTTTCTTGACTTCTGTTTATCACTCTATAGAATGAGGGGGTCGATCAAGCGACCATATCTCCGAGAGCGAGGCGTAAGGCCACGGATCTAAAGGGGACAACAAAATTCGGCATTCACATTTTGAGGAACGCCGGGCTGCCACGAATCATGGGCGACCCGGTGGGATGGGTTCAAAAGGCGTGTATAATTCAGCAGGAGGGTGTGGGGGGAGGAGGGGACATCATGAGAGGATCTCGTAAAGAAGGCTTTACTCTGGTGACGGGGCTTCTCCTGGTTTCTGCAGTCATTTTCTTTGCGGGGGGCATAAGGGATCAGGCTGCTGCGGAGGTGGAAAAACAGATTCTCCCTACCTATGGCACAGGTAAATCGGCTGGCCCCTTCTCGGGGGTAACGGTTCCTCACAGCGAAAATCCAGACCATACCAAGGATTCCGGCAGTTTGATCTCCTTCAGCGAATCTGGCTCTCTCAGCAATCCCAAACACAAGGGTATTTCCATTGCCCAGGCCTTCCCCGACGATCCCAACTCGTCTGAAGTGGAAGGACAAACCGGTACGTCGAATTCATCTCCACTGGTCGCCACGGAGGATGAATTGAGACAGTTCCTGAGCCATTATCTGGAGCGATACACCCAAAAGGATACAGAGGGTTTGGTTGCCCTATTCTCTCGCAGGGCGGCCGGGAATCGGCGAGACGGGCTGGACGAGATTAGAAGGGAGTACTCCGATTTCTTCAATCAGAGCAAAAAACTCCGATATCAACTCCAGGATATGTGGGTTGAAATCTACCAGAACGCCGCAGATATAAGGGCCCGCTATAAACTGAATCAGGTTTTGAAAACAAGCGGAAACGAGATGATCTGGAGAGGACAGATCCATTGGATTTTGGCCAGAGAAAATGGAGCCTTAAGAATACGCTATCTCGCTGACCGGGTGGAGAAATCGTTTGTTCATCGAATGGTTGCTTACTTTCCCGGGGGGCCGTCCCCCGGTGGAGAGGGATCCTCAACTGCCGGTGCCAGTGAGCCTGGCGTACCTGCTGGAGATGGGAGCGGAGGCGGGAGCGCTGGAGGCGGTGCGCCTGGTGACGGAGGTGCTGGGGATAGCGGAGACGGAAGTGGAGGCGGCGGAGGCGGTGAGCCTGGTGACGGAGGGGATGGGGATGACGGAGGTGACAGCAGCGGAGGCGATGACAGCGGTGATAGCGACTCCGGTCAAGGCGGTGGCCACGGACATGGGTCCGGTGGCGGCGGCCACGGACATGGGTCTGGTGGCAGCGGCCACGGACATGGGTCTGGTGGCGGCGGCCACGGAAAGAGGTAGACGAAAAGTAAAGCAATTCCACAAAGCAGACCGCTCGGCAAAAGCGGCAAAGGGGAAGGGGTCAAGTCTTTTTTTGACAAATTAAGCTGGATCTACTAATTGTGGTTGCATGTCCAGACATCTACGTATCGAGTATCCTAGTGCTCACCATCATGTGATGAATCGGGCGTTGAGGGAGTCAGACTGGTTTTCGGTCGGATTTTGATTTCAAAGGCTTTTTGAAGGTGATTGAGGATTCTTGGAGAAGGGGGACCTTCAGGTATTCTCCTACTGACTCGTGGAACCCACTATCACCTTGCTATTCAAACGCCATTGGGTAACCTCCAACGGGTCATGTGTCACATGATGGAAAAAATCAGGGAAATGAACCCTGCGACTTCTATTCAAACAAAGACTTGACCCCTTTGCCACCCGCCATAATCCCATTGATGACAAGAAGGGAAATCCGGGACCAATTTCTCAGTTTGTGAAGGTTATAGCAGAGAAAAACGCAAACGAGGCTGAAACACAGAGTCGTCAACTGAACTTTTGGCACTTCCGTGATGACGGCGTATACAGAGAAGAAAAGCCCAAAACCGACAAAGACATTTACACCAACAGATTGCTTCCTGGACATCATTTATCCTTTCTGAATTGTAATTTAGTTCGTTCAGATGCGAGGTAAGCAATGGTTATTATTAAGAGAATCAAGATTACAAAAGAGAAGTCCTTGTGAAGGGCTTGGGAGACTAGCCACATATATAGAGTTATTCCCTCGATCCCATCGGACTCGCCAATCCCTGCTCGCCACAGAGCCCCAATGATGACCCCGTAGAAGATAATCTGCCCAATGAAGTACGTCACAAAAGAAATCGTCAAACTATACAGAGACCAGCGCGTTCGCTTCGAAAGTCCAACGGCTGAAATGATGAACAAAACCCCGCCGCTTCCCAGCTAGGTATAGTCAGTCATCCTCGTTTGTCGTTTGAATCGAACCAAAGGACGTGCCACCTGTTCGTGCTATGTCAGATCCGGGGGAGTTCCATCGGCAAGAAATACCTCAGCACAAATCGATCATGAGGCGTTAACCTGCCTTTGAAGGTTCTTTGCAAACCCAGACGACTAAAGTCATTCATCGGTCTTGTCGATAAAGACATCGGTACTGGAAAACTCATCTAAAACAATGAAACGATTTGCAGGGGAAAAACCCCGTCATGGCAAGATTCCGAGGTGGGAACCATGATCAGAAAAGCCCTACTCACCACTTTGATCTGTAGTGCAATTCTTTTTTTCTATGTGCAACAAAGTCTTCCAACCTCCCGAACCGAACTCCAGGCCCTCATGGACAAATACGGTAAGGAAAGCCTGATCGAAGGCATTATGCGGCTGAGAGCTCGCCGGATTACCCTTTTGGTCAAGGGAGATTTTCGTGAATTTACGGGGACGCCGGCTCCTGAGTTTGTCACGGTGGAGACCCTACAGCGTGATCTGGACAAGGCCGGTTCCGATGTCAAACACCTTGAGGAAATCGTCAAACAGCTGGGCAGCCCCTCTAACACTCAGGCCTCGCAGAGTGACCAGGAAGCCGAAACTCCGGATCTCGTGCAAGAACAAGACGAAATGGAAAGTACAAAACCCGCTCACGCCGACGAGGCTGTCGAGATAAACACACCCGTCTCCGGGCAAAAGGGAGATCGCCACCTATCGGATAACGCCGCGGTACATTACTCGAGGGCCTTTGATCTCCTGTACTACCCGGGCTCGAGCGAATTCAAGCGAACAGTCAGAACGATCATAGAAAAAGGATGGATCGGAGATTACGTTGGAATGGCAGATGTACTGAAAGAAAATGAACCGTCTTATCGGGAGTTTGAAAAAGGCCTAGTACTCGATCACTGTGATTTCGACCTCGGACAGGAGTATACCTACCTTGTCGAAAAGACATTTCCCACTGACGGCCTGAGAAAGCTTTCAGATTTAATCCTATTGAAGGGGAGGTATTACGAAAAACAGAAGGATTTCAAAAAAGCGATCAATACCTATTTATCGACACTGACCCTGGCTCACCATGTCGCTCAAGACAGTACCACAGCCTCAAAGATGGTATCTCTCAAAATCGAGAGAAAAACCTATGCACCGCTTCGAGGCTACCTAGTTCATAAGGGAATCGACCAGGGAACGTATCAGAAGATACTGACTTACCTGGAAGCTTATGATAAGCGTCATTTTCCGGCAAAAGAAATTATCGAAGCGGAAAAGGCCCAATTTATGTCTATGGTAGACATGGCGATCGATAACCTCCGACACAAAGTGACGGAGGGTTCAGATAATCCGCCTTTGGTCGGCGTGTTTGCCGAGGAATTCGCGGATGTATTTAGACAGGAAACCTTGAAGCTCGTCCATGACATGACCGATGAGGTCTTCGAAAATTTCATGCGAGCAGCTGAGACCAATGACAAAGAAGACTGGGAGCGGGCAATAACCGAGTTCGCGAGGTTCAAGAAAGCTCAGAGGCCTGCGAGTGCGAAGATCGACGTCAGCAAACTGTCATCTGATGATTTCACAGGGAATACGAGGACATTCAGTAGAGAATTGGCAAAAATGAATTTGATCCCCTATTTGACTATGCCCAATTTCAAGAAACATATCGCTATCCATTATGTCGTTTCAAAGGAACTGAGGGTCTTAAAATCATTGGCAAAAACGAGACTCAATGAAGCCTAGCTTGGTCCTTACCCCCCCAGGAGTGCTAAAAGCCGATCGCCAGGACCCCCCTCGGAAAATCCGTCAGAGAATTACCCCTGGAGTATTCTCGCCTTCCGACGATCATCGGATCCATGAGAGGAGGGCAATTCCCAGGACAAGACAAATAAGACCCGTAAACCGATACACCCGATCCGAGGCCTCGTCGAACCACCAACTGAGAACCATGTCTATTTGGCTTTTTGGAGCCAAGAATAGATAAAGGCCCTTCGCTACGCCGATCAGGCCGAGCAAAAATATGAGCCAGAAGACCTCGCACCACCCGGCACTGATAACGAGGAGAATTCCAAATACCAAGGGAATGGGGCTGAGAAACCGGTAGTTTGTCTTTTCGAGTCGCTCCTTCAGAGATTTCCGAACCCACTCGGTATATAGGACCAAAACCGTTCCCATAACGATCCAAATGATGCTCACGAGATAAAGAAACCAGGCCATGCTCCACTCCTTCCCCTGTATCAAAAACGCAAACTCGCAAATCAGGAAACAAGGTTTTTGCATCACTCAACGTCTCAAAGAACGACACCACCGTTCGAGAAACTGGCGATCCCGCGATGGCCGACCCGAGTATACGATCAATGATCAGGATGTGAGCGTAGACCACGCCATCTACTGTTTTGGCATTAAACTGGAAAAACCTGTAGAAGTCAATACGAGGGATAACTGCCTTGGCTCGCGATCGAATCGTGCGCTATGCATGCGCTACTTTTCTTCTCGACCGACAGTACTAAACAAAGCCGAATAATCGGTTTCCACCCACCCTTTGGTGAGTGTCATCTGCACCAACCGCTTGACGCCTTCGAGGCCTGACACTTCCAAGGAGAGGGATTT
>CAYFYO010000017.1:0-54469 GCA_964347335.1 uncultured Thermodesulfobacteriota bacterium | reverse complement strand
GTGGATTCGTGACACGGGATATCCTTGAACAAATCGCTGAAAGCGGGCACGAGGTGAGCGTTATTACCAGCCACTTTAAGGGGCTCAAAAAGCAGGAAATCGTCAATGGGGTGAGGATTTTCCGGGTGCCGGTGCTGATGCGCAGCAAGCTGGAAGTGGCCAGTTTGCCATCCATGGTCAGTTATTTCCCATCGAGTGTGTTGGGGACGCTACGCAAGGCCAATGGCGGTGAATACGATATTATCAATACGCATTTCGCCCTTCCCTCTGGTCCAACCGGATATCTTTTGTCCAAGCTTTTCGGCTTACCTCATGTGCTCACCATCCATGGCGGTGACATCTTTGACCCGAGTAAATCCCTATCTCCACATAAGACCCCGCTGTTACGGAATGTGGTGAGGTTTATGATCAACCACGCCGACCGGGTCGTGGCCCAGTCCAAGGATACCCAAACAAACGCGCGGAAGTACTATGTCGTCACACGCCAGATCGATATCATTCCCCTGGGGATCAAGAAGCCGGCTTTCGCAAGGAAACGCCGGAGCGATTTTGATCTGGAATCTAGCGAGGTGGTTTTTTGTACCATAGGCCGTTTGGTGAAACGGAAGAACCTTGATGATGCACTTGCTGTTTTGTCAGGGTTGAAGGGTCGCTTGAGATTCAAGTTTCTCATCATTGGTGAAGGGCCGGAACGTCCCCACCTTGAAAGGCTCACGACACGGTTTGGCCTCGGAGGGAGGGTGCGTTTCCTCGGAAACGTTTCGGACGAAGTCAAGTTTCAGCTATTGGATCTTTCTGATTGCTACCTTTCAACGGCTTCGCATGAGGGTTTTGGATTGGTTTTTTTGGAAGCCATGGAATGCGGCCTGCCGATCATATGCTACGACCGCGGTGGTCAGACCGACTTTCTCCGCAATGGCCAGACAGGATTCTTGATTCCATTGGGGGATCGGAGGTCCTTTGTCGAGAAACTCATCGAACTTATTGAGAATCCGGAACGAAAGAGGCAGATCAGCCAGTATAACAGAAGCCTCGTGAAAAGCTACTATATCAACGCCTGTGCCGAGAAATATCTTTCCCTATTTCAGGACGTCGTTTCAAGGCATCATATATCGAGTAAATCGCATTTCGGAGGGGTCTATCAGTGAAGAGAGATTTGTCAACGCTTGTGCAGAGAGAATATGACCTCGCTATCATAGGAGGCGGGATTTTTGGTGTCTGTGCGGGGTGGGATGCCGCCTTGCGTGGACTTTCTGTCGCTATCATAGAAAAAAAGGATTTCTGCCATGCAAGCTCTGCCAACCATTTAAGAATGGTGCACGGCGGCATACGGTACCTCCAGCACGGAGACATATATCGAGTTCGTGAATCGAGCCGCGAGCGCTCGGAACTTCTGCGGATTGCCCCGCATCTGGTCCGCCCTCTGCCAATAATCATTCCCACCTACGGCCACGGGATAAAAGGCAAAGGAGTCCTCGGAACGGGCATGTTTCTCTATGACCTCGTGACGCTTGATCGTAACTGGGGCATACGAGATGCGCAGAGGCGAATCCCGCGAGGGCGTTTTATCTCGCGTCAGGAGATCTTGAAGCTTTTTCCAGGATTGGATCAGGAAGGCTTGACAGGTGGGGCGGTTTTCTGTGATGGACAGATCCACAACCCCCAGCGCCTCGGGCTTTCTTTCCTCAGGTCGGCGGTAAATCTGGGTGGTGATGCCGCAAACTATTTGGAGGTGACCAAATTCCTTCGTCAGGGAGACCGGATTTCTGGTATTGCGGTGCGGGATGTTCTGACCGGAGGCGAGTTCGAGATTCGCAGTCGGGTGGTCCTCAATGCTGCTGGCGGATGGGCCCATCGGCTGCTGGAGGCGGGTTTGGGTCTTCAGCTGGATCCCAAACCGACCTTTTCCAGAGACCTAGCCTTCGTTATCCCCCGTCGCATGACGAATGGATACGGCTTCGCCTGCCCGTTAAAGACCAAAGATGTGGATGCGATTCTCGACCGGGGAGGGCGTCACCTTTTCGTTGTGCCCTGGCAGGGAAACACGCTTATCGGCGTGTGGCATGTCATCTTTGATCGACTGCCTGATGAAATTGGCGCCACGGAAAAGGAACTTCAGGGTTTCATCAGTGAGTTCAATGAGGCCTATCCAGGCTTCAGCCTCGGTTTGGAGGATGTCTCTATGATACTCACGGGGCTGACCCTATTTGGCGATGAAAGTAAGACGAGTGGCTCCACCATGAGTTTTGGGAAGCGCTCCCGGCTTATCGACCACGGGAGAGAACATCGTATTGAGGGACTCGTAACCCTCATCGGAGTTCGAGCCACGACAGCACGGGGTATGGCTGAAAAGGCAGTCGATATTGCCCTCGAGAAACTGGGGAGAAGCGGGCCAAGGTCTCAAACAGCGGCACGGCCGATTTACGGGGGTGAAATCGATTGCTTTGACGATTTCCTTACAGAGGCTCTCAAGCAGCCCTCATCCGCACTGGGTGTGGAACAAATGCGGGCTCTGCTTCAAAACTATGGCTCACAATACCGAGAGGTTCTCAAGTATGCACAGGAAGATCCGACCTGGATCGAGGCCTTTGAAGGTTCGACGGCCCTCAAGGCGGAGGTGTTACACGCCGTTCGGGAGGAAATGGCGCAGACGCTCGGAGATGTGGTATTCCGGAGGACTGACCTTGGCCCAAATGGAAATGTCTCAGAAGAAGCGCTAAGAGCCTGTGCTGACTTGATGGCAAAGGAGTTGGGCTGGGATGAAAGACGGAGCCAAAAAGAGCTTCAGGAGGTCCGAACGACCCTCGAAAGGCGAGGATTTCTGGTCGCCGAAGATCGGGGTAGATGATTTGAAGAGGGGGCTCACAACTCCCATAGTGGAGTAAAATCACGAGGAAGGTATGGATTCACCATAGGAGTGTCGGGATGAAGATACTCGTAACCGGTGGGACCGGATTCATCGGGTCAAGGTTGGCTCTGCGGTGTATGGAAAATGGGGACTCGGTCAGAGTGCTTGGACAAGAAAATACTCCCGCGGAAGAGGAGAACAGGAAGACAATCGAAGAGGGAGGCGCTGAGGTCGTTTTGGCATCTGTCGTCGATAGAGGAGGTGTTTTTGAGGCAACGAAAGGGGTCGACCTTATCTACCACCTCGCCGCTGCCCAACACGAGGCAGGTGTGTCAGACCAGGTATTCTGGGATGTGAATGTTGCAGGGACAAAGAATATCCTAGAAGCCAGTTTAGAGAATAAAGTCGATCGTGTCATCCATGGCAGTACCATCGGGGTCTATGGCTCGACGAAGGAAGAAGAGATCGATGAACAGTCTCCACTTAATCCGGATAATATCTATGGCATAACAAAACTCGAGGGTGAAAACTTCGTACGTTCATTCCGAAATAGAATTCCTGTGGTCATCATACGGATTTCAGAAACCTATGGCCCGGGTGACCGAAGGCTCTTGAAACTCTTCAAAGCGATTAAGAAGAATGCTTTCTTTATGATAGGTAATGGAGAGAATTTACACCACCTTATCTTTATCGATGATCTCATTGAAGGCTTTCTCTGTGCGGCTCGCGACGAAAAAGCAGTGGGGGAAACGTTCGTATTTGCTGGGAAAGAATTCCTTACCACCAACGAGATGGTCGGAATCATCGCAGAAGAACTGGGGACAAAGATACGAAAAATCCGCGCGCCCCTTCTCCCGTTCCTTTTGTTGGCCACACTCATGGAGAAGGGATGCCGACCGATCGGTATCCAGCCCCCCCTCCACCCAAGGAGAATGGATTTCTTTCGGAAGGGTTTTTTCTTCTCAAAGGAGAAACCAAAAAGGATCCTCGGGTTTGACCCTAAGGTTGACTTCCGGGAGGGGGTGAGGAAAACGGTGCAATGGTATGAGGAGGCGGGCTATCTTTGAGTTTCAACCGTTTTTGTGTTACAGAATACGCTACCAAATTTAACGGAGGATGAAAATGCCGGCCAAGAAGAAACTGACTGCGAAAGTCGAACCATTCGATACTTTTTGGGAAGCGCCGGAAGATATTGAAAAGGGATACACGAGCTTTTACCAGTTCTACAAGAAGAATTACCTGGAATATGTCCCAAAGTACAAAAATGCGAGCATCCTCGTGGTGAGTTGTGGGCCTGGATATTTTGTCAATCTCCTTAAAAAAGAGGGGTATACGGAGATTCTTGGGATCGATTCTGATTCTGAAAAGGTCAAATATGCAAAGGACAGGGGACTTAATTGTATAGCAGCAGATGCTTTCGCCTTCCTGGGAAAGAACGAAAAGTCCTATGACGCGATATTTGCTGAGCAGGAGATAAATCACCTCACAAAGGAAGAGATCTTAGAGTTCTTGAGATTCTGTCATAATAATCTCAGGGAGGGTGGAACGTTGATCGTTCACTCTCTCAATGGTGCAAACCCCATAACGGGTTCAGAGGCTCTCGCTCAAAACTATGACCACTACAATACGTTTACTGAATATAGTCTCCGACAGGTTTTGGAGCTTAGCAACTTCGATGAGATTCGCGTCATTCCTCTCAAATTATTTGTGTTCTATAATAACCCGTTGAACTACGTCGGCATGATTCTTGACAAACTAATGACACTGTTATTTCGATATAGTTTCAAGTTTTATGGCAAGTCCAATAAGATTTTCACCAAGAAAATAGCCGGTATTTGCAGAAAACCGACTTGAAGACTACAAGACGATCAATATCTCAATTCGCGATAATAAAACGGTTGAACTGGCAGCATGAATAAGAACGAGCTCTCGATAGGCCATCATATTCTTGGATATTGATTCTCTGGAAGAAGACAACTTCGCATAGAAATGCAATGAAGGCACAGAACTGGGAAGATTTGGCCGCGTGGAGAAGGTCTATGAGGAGTTCCGTAGTTCCAAAAAGAACTCTTGAGTGTGTCGTCTGATCCCGTTGAGTTGAAGCAATATGAAAAAATCCGCTCATGTCTTAATGATCACCCATCCAATTGCTCCACCCTGGAATGAATCAATGAAAAATCTTTCCTACAGCTTAGCATTACATAGTAGACGGTATCAAACGCATTTGATGACCGTTCAAAACCAGAAGTCTCTGAACAGTAAATATATAGTCGAAGAGGCAATTTACAAAGGTAACTCCAGGATGATGGGACTACTATCCGTGAGTGAGAAATTACGTGTGTTAGCACGACTAGTGAAAGCTGATCCCCATATAGATATATACCACTTTCTTATGGCTCCTAAATACTACCAGTCACGTGTTTTTAAACTCATTACAACTCTTAAGGGGAAAAGGACGGTTCAAAGCATAATTTGTATGATAACTGGGGGGGAGAATAATGAGAAACTCTTCTTCGGAGATGAAATCGTTGTATTTTCAGATTATACCAAAAGAAAAATTGAACGTTTAACCAGGAAAAACATAACCAAGATAGATCTGGGAATCGATGTTGAGAAGTTTAGAAACTACAAAAATGTTAGAGAAATCAGAAATAGCGTTGCAATTAAGAATGAAAAAGTTGTTTTATATTGCGGCGATTACACGGCTGATCAAGGCCTTTGGAGCGTTTTAAGGGCAGTGCCAAGATTGTCGAAATCTGTACCCAATATACTTGTGATATTTGCGAGTCGAGATAAGAACAGAGAACACGTCCGAGAAAAAGAGCTTTTGAAAGATGAAATATTCAATCTAGGCATCAATAATCATGTGCGCGTGTTCAAAAATGATTTTCCAATTCACTCTCTTATCGCTGCCTGTGATATTGGCATACTCCCTGCCGACAATATCCTGAGTAAGCTAGATATTCCGCTCATATTATTGGAATGCCTTGCAGCAGGCAAACCTATCGTAATCACTGATATCTCTCCTCTTAATGAGATTATGAGGGATGAGGTAGGGATTTTATTGAAGAATAACAGTGATGATGAAATCGTGGGGACTGTTTCTGAACTCTTGCACAACAAAGAGAGGTATTCAAGGTTGAGTTCTACCGCTCGGGCTCTTGTTGAGCGCGATTTTACGATAGAAAAGATGGCAAGAGCATACGGAAAGATTTACGATCGTGTTATTCAGAATGACTAAGATACATTGTTCTGAGGAATCTAGTCTGTCTTTGAAACGATCTGTGAGGGACGTTGACAACCGATTGTAGGTAACAACTCGTGCAGGTTACTATGAAGGATCTATACTATATTGATGAAGAAACAGTGCAAGCAAGTACAAAGGCTCTGTATTCAAATATGAGTGAGTGCCATGATGTTGATAGGGCCAAACGAAGTACACTTATGCTGTGGGTGGATGCCGAATTAACAGCAATTAAGGAGTGTTTTGATATTTCCCTGAATAGCAAGATCTTAGATTTGGGCTGCGGGACGGGGAGGACAGTCTCCGATATTTTGCTGGGGATAGGGATCTTGCCTTTGGTCAGGTTAGGGTAGCGCGGTCTTTGCCCTACGACGGCGGCTGTGGGGTTGGGACTCGCGAGAGTTTTTTCGGGTACAAAGGAGGATACGAACCATGACAAGGAAGGACGGTAGAGGAAATTTAAGTCTCTTGGATTCGGCAGAGCCATTTGACGTGTGCATCGTGGGGTCTGGCCCCGCGGGAACCATCCTTGGAACGTCGCTCGTAGAGCAGGGAATTCGCACTGTGATTTTGGAATCGGGCAAAGGGCTTTTTGACTGGGTATTCGATTCACGGGTGCGAACCCTCGCAGCATTCGAGTCGACAGGAGACACGGACTATCCGGTCAGCAAAACCAGGGCCCGTCTTCTTGGGGGAACCTCGAATTTCTGGACCGGTCGGTGCGAGCGGTTCCATCCTTCGGATTTGGAAAGAAATCCTTACACCCCCAATGACAACCCGTGGCCGGTCACGTATGAAGAACTTGATCCGTACTATGAAAAAGCCGAAAGGATATTGAGGGTGCGAGGAGGTCCCCTCTCGGAATACACGCCTCCACGGAAAAGCCCTCTCCCACTTCCACCAAAACCAGACATATCATATCTCAAATCCCTCCTTGCGAAGGTTGGAGTGACTGTGGATGATTCGCCGACAGCAACGCCTGCCAGGGGAATTCGCTTCTTTCAGGTCCAAAGGGAGATCCTCCCTGCCTTCTTAGCGTCGCCCTACGGCGCACTGATCTGTAGGGCAACCGTTACTCGACTGATTCCGGATTCCCGCAGGCGAATTGTCGGCGCAGAGGTTCGGACATTTAATGGCGAGAGCAAAACCGCCCGGGCCAAAATTTACGTGGTTGCTGGAGGAGGTATCGAAACGCCGCGACTCCTCCTGTACTCAAAATCCGAATCGTTCCCTCGCGGAATCGGAAATGCTCATGGCATGGTAGGACGGGGCTTCAATGACCATGCGGCTGTTAATTTTTATGGGAAGATCAATCACAGCTGGAGCACGATCTACCCGAGTAATAAGATAGGCCGCACCCATCAGTTTTACAATACGTTCAGATCCGAAGGTCTCGGAAGTGTCCTTCCCGTTTTCAGGCAAGCCTGGGTGTTTCCGCACCACACCATGCTCTGGAAACTGTCCAAGATGCCCAAAAACATGCTTTCCAGCCTGAGTCGAATCATACGGCCAACCCTATACATCGGTGCAACGATTGAGATGCGACTTTCCGATTCGAACCGTGTGACGCTCTCTGAGCATATGGAGGATTGCTTCGGGACCCCTCTGGCGCATCTCACCTTCAGCTATACTGAAGAGGATCGGCAGACGCTCAACCGATCTCGAGAAATCATCCGGAAGATTTACAACGACCTTGGCGCAACAGATGTGAGAGAGGCGGAGGTATGTTTTTCGCGGCACCATCAAACCACATGCCGAATGGGAGAGAATCCAAGAACGAGCGTCGTGGATCCGAACCTTCGGGTCCACGAATGCTCCAACTTGTATATTTGCGGATGTGAAGTCTTTGTCACTGGAGGCGCTGTGCCCCCGCTGCTGACCATTGGTGCATTAGCGTATCGACTCTCAGATTACCTGATTTCGAGAATGAACGAGGGGTAGCTACAACCCTCAACGAGATAACCACAACCATTGATTGTTCGAGGTGTTTTAAGGCTAGACCTATCCAGGTTTTCTGGCGTATCAGGGTGTGATAAGTTCGGTATTGTATGCATGAGGGTCTTCTAACAAAGGGATCAAAGAGTAATCAAAAGTCAGGCCTTTGATTCTTAAATAGCTTGAATTGAGCAAAAATGAGGAACCGAATGGCCAAGATTTCAGATACCGAAATCGACGAATCGAACAAAAACTATTTTGATCGTTGGGCCAAGAAATACGATGAAGGTAGGATCACAGGCTGGTTCCAATACACGCAGACGTTGGCTATCGATTTTTTGGATCTCCAACCAAAGTCAAAGGTTTTAGATATTGGATGCGGAACAGGTTATGCGGTTCTGAAACTGGCTTCGATCCTTTCTGAGGGGACAGCATGTGGAATTGACATCTCTTCAGAAATGATTGAAAGAGCGCGGACAAAAATCTCAGACAACCTAAAGGGGAAGGTAGAATTTCGACAGGCAAGCTCTGACAATATTCCTTATCCGAGTGCTGAGTTTGATCATGTCCTGTGCACCAACTCATTCCATCATTATCCAGATCCAATCAAGACGCTTAAAGAAATTCAGCGAGTCTTAAAGCCTGGTGGTCAGGTTGTGATCGTTGAGAACGCTCCGGATTTATCCTGGTACACATGGGCCTGGGATCGCCTGCTTCGAATCAGGGAGAAAGGTCATGTACGTTACTACTCCTCCCAGGAACTCGGCTCTTTGATTAAGAAAGTTGGCTTCGAACACGTGAAACTCTGTCATCTCAAGAACGAGTTTTTGAGACACGGAAAGCTTTTTGCCTCTCTACAGGTATGGAGTGGACTCAATCCATCAAATGATGGACATGTGTGAAATCAGATGGGGATTGATAAGGTAGATTACATCGTCACTGTTTTCAAAAGAAACCCGATCGAGATATTTGACCTCATAGAGGCGGCTCTGACGACTCTCAAATTCCGGTACATCAAACGCTGCATCGGGAAGAATACGATCGTCAGAAAAAAGACGCAGATTATTAATTCTGCGAATGTGAACATCGGAGATGACTGTATCCTGCAAGATTTTATTTACATTCGAGCCGGGGCTCATGGAGAAGTCATTATTCGGAATGGTTGCATGGTTAACAGTTTTTGTCGATTTTTTGGTCACGGGGGGATTGAGGTAGGTGAACATACTCAGATTGGACCTGGAGTGACGATTACGACGACACATCACGATATTACAGACAAAGGTTTATCCGAAGATTTTCTCAAAGTGACATTGGGCAGGAGAGTCTGGATAGGGGCTAATGTGACTATCTTACCCGGAGTCACCATAGGGGACAACGCGGTTATTGGGGCAGGGAGTGTTGTAACCGGCGATATAGCGTCGAACTCAATCGCCGTTGGTGTTCCAGCAAAAGTCATCAAAAAAACAAAAGTAATCGCCCAGGAGAAAACTCCGACCCCCTGAGCATTCCTCCTTAGGTTACACTGGAAGGTATGATCTGGGTCTCTCAAGATGAACACAAAAGAGGAGTTGTTCAAGTGTCTATCAATTGGCGAAAAGGACTCCTGTTTTTCCTCCTGAGGGCACAGGGGAGTTTGATTCCTCAGGCATTAGATTTTGTCCGCTCTATTGAACGCAAGTCCCCTGAGGAGATTCGTGAAATTCAGAACCACCAGCTTGCCGGATTATTACTGCACGCCTGGGAAAACACGGAGTACTACAGAGAGGTCTTAAGCGAATGTGGAGCCGTTCGTGATGGCGAGGTGAATCTGGAAAGATTCGAGGAGATACCGTTTCTCACAAAAGATATTCTGCGCAGGGAGGGCTCACGATTAAGTTCGACGTCCCTACCCAGAGGTCGGAAAGCATACATTAACCGGACTGGAGGCTCGACAGGGGAACCCCTGGAGTTTTGGCAGGATACCTACTATTGGGCTGTCAATGTCGCCGACAAGCTTTATTATTTTGGGATGCTTGGAAAAGAGGCCGGTGAACTCGAGATGAAAATCTTTATCTCGGAAAGGGATCTTTTCTTGGATACCAGTGGCTTGTTGACAAAACTGAAGAACTTCATCTACAACCGGAATGTTCAGTCCTGTATTCGCCTTTCCGAGCAAGGTATGTCTACGATCATTGAAAACATCAACAGATTCAAACCGAAGACGATTTGGGCGCACCTCGAGTCGGCATACAGAATTGCCGAATATGCAAACCATAATGGCCTGAGCCTGCATTCGCCGGCAGCGGTCTTGGTCGGCGCGACCACTCTCTATCCCTACATGGAGCATGAGATTGAGCGAGCCTTCGGTTGTCCGGCGATCAACTTCTATGGCTCGAGAGAAATGGGTGCCATCGCCTGCCAGTGTAAGGATAAGGCTGGTCTCCATATCGCCTCTCATTCTCACAGGGTTGAGACTATCGACCGGAACGGGAAACCTGTCGTAGACGAAGATAGTGACATCGTGGTCACCTCCCTCACCAACTACGCGATGCCGTTTATCCGTTATCAGATCGGCGATCGTGGGAGACTGACAAACAGGATATGTCCTTGCGGAAGAGGTTTCCCTCTGCTCGAGTCTGTCTGGGGACGAAACATCGAGACGTTTATCAATCTCAGGGGCGAATACGTCTCTCCGATATATTTTATCGGCGCCGTCGCCTACACGCTTCTTCACCCCGGTTTTGTGAAGAAATTTCAGGTTGTACAAAATGACTACTCTGACATTACCGTAAAGATGATCCTCAAGCCCGGAATCACCCCGGACGAGATGCAACCGGACTTCGATCGTATTTCCAAGAAGATCCAATTCGTGATGGGCGAAGCGTGCATGGTGTCCTACAAGTTTGTCGATGAAATCCCCCCTACCAAATCAGGCAAATATCTCACCACCGTATGCAATATCCCAGATAAAGAGCCGGTTTCACGGAGTCAGTGAACAAACGTGGCAACTCGGCGAACGGGTCTCATGAGGGATTTTAAAACCCATGGTGGGCCTGCCTAATGTCACAAAGCTCAAATATCACGGCCGCTAGCGCTTCCAGGAAAAAGGTTTGGTACATTTTCCGCATGGCGATCTGCGTTGCTTTGTTGGCCTATGTCTTGGTGAAGTATGACTCTGCCTCTGTTTTCCTACGCTTCCGGAACGCCCAGCTCCATTGGCTGGTGATCGCCTGGATATTCGGCCACGGGGCGATCATGCTGTGCTCTCTGAGATGGAGAAGCATTCTACGCGGCTATGGAAGGGAGGATGCGCTGTTCCCCCTTCACCGCGTATACCTTGAGGCAAACTTCTTTAATCTCTTTTTTCCCGGGTTTGTCGCAGGTGATGCATCACGGGTGGCCCGCACCTCCAGCCAGGGGAAGCTCCCCCTCGAGGCATTTCTTGCGGTTTTCCTCGATCGATTTTCCGGCCTCCTGACCATGTTCCTATACCTGGGCTGTGTTGCACTTTTGGGCGGTTACGATACGCTCGGTAGCGCCTGGCCTAGAGCAATCCTCCTGGTTCTCGCGCTGGTTCTCATAGGGCTTCTCATGCTGATGAAGATACATTGGGTTCGGCATGTCGTTCGGTTTCTGCCAGGGCTTTTGGGTCATCGTATGGAAGAAATGGTCATGAAAATCCACTATACCCTCGGCACGGCCACGTCTCGTCCGGGGATGTTGTTGCAGGTCGCCATTTTATCAATATCTTACGTTTTTGCCCTGGTGGTCTTTGCCTACTTTGGGTCACGGTCAATCGATTTCGATATCCCTTTAGCTGTATTGATGGCTTATGTTCCTTTGACCGGAGTTGTTTGTAGTTTACCTATCTCCATCGCCGGCATTGGGGTGAGAGAGAATATCTATGTGCTCGTTTACTCCGCTGCCGGGTTTGCGCCAAAAGATATCATCGCATTTGGCCTGGTCATGTCGGCGCTGGTGCTCGCAATCAATCTGACAGGGGGGTTCCTCTTATTGCTGCGAGCGGCGATACCGACGTTGTATCTCGGCAAGGAACGGCAGAAGATCATGAATGAGGAGGAAAAGGGGGAAGGGCTGAGGAAAAGTGCTTGACAAGATTGAAGGATTCGTTCATTATTGGAAAGAGGGAGATAAGCTCGCTGGTCTGAAGCTAAGGAGGGTATTATGATGAGACATGGCTCTGTGTATAAGACTTTCGTCTATTTTCTCTGCCTTTCCTTCCTTTTTCTGATGAGTGGGTTCCCGAGAACGATTGCAGAGGCAAAGGAGGGAGCCCTCCCCATCGGAGAGATGATCTCCAGGGGGGAGGTCAAGTTTGAAGCGCGAGAGAACGTCTGGAAAGCGGTGGCTTCCGCCCATTTTCCAATCTTCGAGGGGATGCAGTTCAAGACCGAAAATGGCATGGCCTTTATCGCTCTTGACAACAAGAGCCAGTTAGAGATCGGGGAAAACAGCCGCTTCTCCCTTCAGTACGGTGGGGAAGTTTACCTGCTCAGAGGCCAAATCTCGTTCCGCATCCCAACTGACGCAGAGCTGATCTTCAGGGTGGGAGAGTTATCGATCGAAAAACCTCGGCCGATAGAGGCTTCCGAGAGGCCCTTACGGTCCTCCCCAAACAATGGAGGGGTTGTGGGGTCAGTGACGCTCCATTCCAATGGCTCAGTCACCGTGAATAGCATCCGGGGCTCTCTCTCGGTTCAGAACAAGAATCGTGTCGTATTGGCCGCCATCTCTCCCGAGGAGTCTGTGACGATCCCATCCGCCATGGCTCAAGGAGAACAAGGGATAATTCTCGCCCAGGCAGGCGAGCCGTTTGAAGAAGAAGGAGGAATGGAGCCTCCTTTTGGACTTGAATCATGGGCTTACATCTGGGTTCCTGTTGGGCTTGCCGCAATTGCAGTACCTATTGTGATCATCGCAGCCGAGGATGATGATGACGATGTCGTTGTCGTCAGCCCCTAGGGACAACAGGTGCCCGTATTCTAGGACCTTGCTACATCCTTAAATGAAACGCAGGTATTCAAGGCCCATGTTTTGGCTGGGGATTTTTTGAAGCGGGGATGTTGTTGCGTATAAGAGGGACAGTCACGTTTTCCACCATCGGCTCTCTTCCTTCTCTCTTCATCTTCTCCTACTTTTCAGCTCGCTATCCAGAAAAGCTTAGCACCAAAGAACTCTTGACGGAAGAGATCGAATCCTTAGAACAGACAAAGGTGATGAATTAGAAATGACCGGTGACTCCAGAAAGGGCGCCAGCTACGAATCCTTTTTTGGATTCAGAGAGAAGCCCTTCAGCCTCAAGCCTGATCCCAGGTTTTTCTATTTTAGCAAGAAACATAGGGAGGCTTTGGCCCAGTTGATTTACGGGGTCAAGGAGCGAAAAGGCTTTATTGTCCTGTCAGGGGAGAAAGGCACTGGCAAAACAACAACCGTCAAGGCCCTTCTTGAGCGGCTGGACGAGAACTGCAAATTCTCCTACTTGGTGAATCCTAAGCTCCCCATCACTGGTTTCCTCCGGCACGTCTGTCGTGATTTCGGTCTCAAAGTCGATAGCAGATCGAAAATCGATTGTCTGACAAAGCTCCACGATTTTCTGCTCGACTCTCATGAAAAGGATAAGACGACAATCCTGATCATCGATGAGGCACAAAATCTTGATGCCGCGATGTTTGAAGAAGTCAGGATGTTGACGAATCTCGAAACTTCAAGTCAAAAACTCCTCCAAATATTTCTCGTTGGAGAGTCGTCGCTAGATGACCTTCTGGATCGGGGTGAACTGTGGCAGCTAAAACAGCGAATTAGTATCCGATACTATTTGCCTCCGTTAGACTGCCAGGAGACCAAAGAGTATATTCGAACGAGAATGAGTATCGCGGGGGCGAAAAACCTGAATTGTTTCATGGAAGGCGCTATCCAGGGAATCTATCGGTATTCCCAAGGGGTTCCCAGGTTGATTAACACCATAGGTGACAAATGCCTTGTGCTAGGCCACGCAAAGAAGACCCGTTTTATCGATGAGAGAATCGTTCAAGAGTCCGTGGATGACCTCAAATTGGACTGGATTCCTAAAGACTATAAGAGACGTATGCAGCCACGGGAGATTCATTACGGCGGCCGTACATTTACTTACAGCCCTATGATTCTCATGGTCCTTCTACTGGCCTTTGTGATTAGTGGGATGGGCTATTTTTTCGGGGGTAGGCTGCCATGGAACAAAAATGAAACAGTGTCGAGCGTTGGTTCTCAAGCTCAGCGGCCTGAAATGATCGACCTTCCTGCTTATCAGACGCGCAAAGCTGTGGATGAATCGGAGCCTGACGACCCCTCCACTCAATCGAGATCTGGCCCGGTGACAGAATCTTTGGTCTCAGAAGCCGTGCCGATGAGGGACTCTGATGCGGGAGAACCCGGTCGAATCGAGGCATCACCCTCGAAGGCGCTTCGAGGACTTAAACCTGAGCCTGAAACTGAAGACCTCAGTCAGATGGATACGGATCAAGTGGCCCAACTTTCCCAGATTCAGAGGGAAATCGATTCTGTCTTGGCCCAGAAGGAGCCGGGAAATCTGGAAAAGAAGGAGGAGATCCTTACGACACGTGATGAGTCATTGCGGAGTGAAGAGGAGTTTCTCCGTGAACTCGGTGAGATTGAGGGGCCGGTGAAAGCGTCGGAGGAGGCCCGATTGCCGGAAGAATCATCTGTTGATCGCCTGAAAACAAGGGAGCAGCCCCCGACCCCGCGTGGTGATTCATTTCGGAGTGAAGAGGAGTTTCTCCGTGAACTCGGTGAGATTGAGGGACCGGTGAGAGCGGCGGAGGAAGTCCGACCACCCGAGGAATCATCTGTTGGTGCCTTGGAGAAATCCAAGGAGAAGAAAGGCGCGGTGCCTCCATTGGTCGGGGCGTCAGCGAGGACCTCGGAAGAAGTAAAAGAACCCTCTCGCAAGCCGTTGGTCGCGATTGCGGATGAGGTCGAGGAAAGCTCACGTGGGAGGTCGGTCGGTCAAAGAGGGACAGGGAAAGCCCCTTCTGTAAGAGCGAGATCGGAAACGACGCCGAAAAAGAAAGTTGCTCGTGTAGGCCCTGAAAGCACGACAGAATCCCTCGATCCAGAGACTGTAAAAAAGAGGAAAGACTTGTCGCCGGAACTCGAAGTCGGGGCTCTGGAAAAAGGACGACAGGAGGGTGAGACTCCTGTTGCGATCGAAGAGGAGGAAGTCAAACGGTTCTTTGCTCGTTACGTGGAAAGCTATAACCGAAAGGATATAGAAAGCTTTCTTTCACTCTTCTCTCCAAAAGCCATGCAAAATGGGAAAGATGGGATTCAGAACATTAGAAAGATTTATTCGGAATTCTTCGATCAAAGTTATAAACTCCGGTATCGCTTGGAGGATACGAGGATAGAAGTCTATCAGAATGCCGTGCAAGCACGGGCCCGCTATAAGGTGGATCAGATATTGAAAAGGGGGGGAGATAGGAGGGCCTGGAGGGGAGATCTTCGCTTGGTTTTGGTCAAAGAAAATGGGTCCCTCAAAGTCGTCTCCCTCGATTATCGACACCAGAAATCTCGTTAAGCCTTCACCGCTGAAGCAGATTGTTCACGGAGCCTACATGGATTCATGAAGAATCCGGGCGAGAGGTGGTTTTAGGTTTAGCTGTCCTCACAAAACCAAATGAAAAGGGCCGGGCGGTCTTTTCATCGCGCGGCCCTCTTTTTTATGAGAATGACTCAATGGCTTCCTCATTATGACGCTGTTTTCGGCCTGTCATTGAGATTAAGCCCGAAAACTTCTGTTTACCGCAGAGCCGCAGAGCACACAGAGATGAAGTTGCTTTTTCGTTTGCCGAGAGAGGACGGCGAACGAAAACCACGAGCCCGATCGGGCAAGGGGTATACGGTCTCTTGGGCCACGGTCAACCATGTTGGACCGATCCTCGCTCTCGATGGCAGTGTTTTTTGTCCATCGTCGTCTCCCGATGGACAAAAAAGAAAAACCCCGCTGTGCCCTCCGTGCCTCTGTGGTGGAACATTCCAGATGGAATACCGAGGGAGACGGATGGATCAATGGGATGATCTATTCTGTGCACTCATGAGTATGTTTGGGTAGAAACGCGACAGATCCCTCAGAGAGGAAAATGAGGAGGGTCACTCGCCGGGTCTTCTCGGAGGGTGGCTGTGTTTAGAAGGGGTGATCCCGTGATGTTTTCATGAGAATGAGGGATTTTGTATTTGCCTCGGAGGAATGGTAATATGGGAGCCGATGTTACTGGAGTGACATAAGTTGAGTGATTTGGGTCGCCGAAAAGAAAACCGTTTCACAAAACACCTTTTAGGGACCGTGAGTTTGGTCGATGAAAGAAAGAGACCCGAAGCGAGGGAAGCACCGTGCCCGTGAAAGGGATCGTTTTTGACAACCGGGCCGACCGGTTGTGTGACGAAAAAGGATGGGTACAATGAAAACCTATTTGGTTACTGGTGCCGCGGGGTTTATCGGGTTTCATGTGAGCCGGGCGCTGCTGCAGCGGGGAGATCGGGTGATCGGTCTCGATAATCTCAATGAGTATTACGACGTCTCCTTGAAAGAGGATCGGCTTCGCCTCCTCGCAGAGTTCTCTGGCTTTACTTTCTATCGAGTGGATCTGGCCGAAAAGGAGGCCCTTCAAAGCGTCTTTTCCAAAAATCCGATTCAGGTTGTGTGCAACATGGCGGCCCAAGCCGGCGTTCGCTACTCCCTGGTAAATCCCTTTATCTATCAAAAATCGAACATAGGGGGTTTTCTCAACCTCATCCATCTCTCCAGGGATTCTGAGGTCGAGAATTTTGTTTATGCCTCGTCGTCCTCAGTCTATGGCAAAAACAAGAAAGTGCCTTTCAGCGTCATGGACAGAGTGGATGAGCCTGCCTCTCTTTATGGCGCCACAAAGCGGGCTAACGAACTTATGGCCTACACGTACAGCCACCTCTATGGACTTCGCTGTTCAGGGCTCCGCCTTTTCACAGTTTATGGGCCATGGGGCCGGCCGGACATGGCTCTTTTCATTTTTAGTCGGGCTATCCTCAATGGTGAGCCTATTGAGGTCTATAACTATGGAAAGATGAAGCGTGATTTCACCTATATTGACGATATTGTCCACGGCGTCCTGGCAAGCCTCGACAGGCCTGTTCCCTATGCCATCTACAACCTGGGGAACTCCAGAGCAGTGGACTTACTTTACTTTATCGAATGTATCGAAGAGGCCCTCGGGAAGAAGGCGGAGAAAAAACTCCTTCCCATGCAGCCTGGCGATGTGGTCGAGACCTTTGCGGACATCAGCGAGAGCAAAAAAGAACTGAGCTTCCAACCGACGACGAGGATCGAGGAAGGCATCGGACAGTTCGTGAAGTGGTACCGGTCATACTATAAAAGGAAAATAAACCGCTGAGGGCGAACCGACAATCGCCACAGGGGTTCCGCGAACCGTCGGTGGAGAGAGGATTCCGCCGACCCTTGACTCCCACCAATAAGTCGATTCATCATCTCAATTGAGAAAATCTCCTCGTCTTAAAGGCTTCCTCTCGATGTGCCGATAGTATGGAAGGGGATGAAAAAATCTAAGGGGAATTCAGATGGGCCCTCAGGAGGTTTTGGAACTGATTGAGAGGAAGGAGAATCTTCCCGTACTTCCTCAGCTTTTCTATCGAATCGTCGAGAAAGCTTCCACCCCGGAAACTTCTGTCGCCGAGTTGTCTCGCCTCATCCTCGAGGATCAAGTCCTCACAGGAAGAATCATTCGGATGGCTAACTCAGCCTATTATTCGACAGAGGAGAAGATCTCCACCGTTACCCGGGCGATCATGGTCCTCGGTTTCGTCACCCTCAAGAACTTCATCACAGCGATTACGGTCGGTGACAGCCTGAACAACAAGGCCTTTAAAGGGAAGCTTTTTGAGTCGATCTGGGTCCACGGGCTGGCCTGCAGCTTACTGGCAAATTTTCTGGCCCAGCGGTTGGAGTTCGATCATCCAGAGGAGGCCATGATAGCGGGTCTTGTGCATGACTCGGGGAAACTGCTCCTGGACAACCACTTTCCCAAGGAGTACAAAAAAGTGGTTGAGATGATCCGGCAGGGCATGGACGTCCTGTCTGCCGAGAGGAAAGTATTTGGTCTAACCCATGTCGATGTGGGAGAGAAGATCGCTCTCAAGTGGTGTCTTCCAAAGCCTTTGATCGATGCCATCCGGAATCACCATCAGTTCTCAGAATCGGCGGGGAATCTCTCTCTTCCGGATATCATCTATCTCGCCGATCTTTTTGCTTCGAGGGCGATTCCTGACGAGTGGAAAGCCCGGGTTCGATGGATGAACCCTGGGAGCAATATCGAAAAACAGATCAAGAATACCTGTTCAGCAGTGGGAATTTCAGAGAAAGAGGTTGATGACGTTATTCAAACGACCAAGCAAAACATATACCGTGTGGCCGAGGATCTCAACCTCGGATTTCTCAAACCATCTATAGAAAAAGGGAATGATCCATCCGCAGAGCTGTTTCGCCTCAATCGGGAAGTCGAGAGGAAGGAACGGCAATTGGCCATGGTGAATGAAATTAGTGCCTTCATCATGGAGAATCCCCAGCCAGAAGAGCTGATCCAGGTGGTCGTCGAAGCGATTCACCGCGGCATCGGGTTTGATCGAACTTTACTGTTTCTGCGAAATCCAGCAAAAGATGAGATGAAGGGAAGACTCGGCCTGGGTTACGATGTGCCGCCATTTCTCAAGAAGATAGCCGTCTCCATGAGATCCAGCGGTTTGATGGGCAAGGCAATCCGACAAAAGGAGGCCTTCAATATCTCCGATGGCGAGTCCGATTCTGCCGGTGATCTCCCCGCTTTGGAGATCCCATCGCTTGCGGAGAGAAAAGCTTTTGCCCTCGTGCCTTTCCTGGCAGGGGCAGATGTAATCGGCTTGATCATCGTCGACAATAACTTCACGAAACAGTCCATAGGAGACCACGAAGTGGACCTCATGCGGACCTTCCTTACGCTGGCTGGTGGCTATTTGGCACGGTATGTGAAAGCACTGGACCGCTGACAGCCAACGGGCGGACGGCGTGTGAGAGACCGCGGATGGAACGGCGTTCATGGCTCTTCCCCTGGGGCTGGAAACAACACTTGACACACGCTGGAGAAAAATGGTAGCGGTGTAATTTTTAAAATGTGCTAACTAAATCCCGAGGAGGCTGGAAAGAGATGAAGATCGTCTGTCTCGAGTGCCAACGCGAGATTGGAGAAAAGTTCCCATTTGATGATCCTGAGGCGACACACACGATCTGTCCAGAGTGTATCGAGAAAAGGATGATCGAAACAGGAAAGCATGGGCTGAGGAGGAAGTTTATCAAGACTTTTCGGAAGAGAAGGTCCCTCAGGTTCGATCCTGAGGTGGATTCGCTCGGCGTTGAGTGAAGAGGAGCATAGAAACGAGCACGGGCTTACGGTGGAATGAAAAGACACTTTTTGACATGGATTTAACGGGTTAAACGGAGGTGAGGGGGAGCCAAAAAAAGATCAAATTCTCGTCGTTTTTCAGCAAAACCCCCGCCTGCGGCGGGGAGAGTTTTTGATCTTTTGGGAAATAGTCGTTTACGGGGTTGTGTGACGCTTAGGTGATGAGGGTTCGAGAGTTTCTCAGGTTTCGGTGGTTGAAGAGCTGGGTCTTGAAATTGCGGGACGAGTATCTGAATTGGCGTGTGAGTCGGGCTTGGTGACCGGCGAGTTTCGCAAAGTCACTCAGAGTTTTGCAGTTGATTCAAAGCTCGTTTTCCTTCAGGGAGGACGAGTTTTTTGTTTGTAAGTGGCTACACATCCGTAATCGGGATTTCGTTATTGAGCTCGTTGAGGAGGGAAGTTCATGTTACATGGATGACAGGGGTTCTTGCTTCGGCTAAGTAATTGATAATATAAGGTTTTTTGTTTAAAGACTTTTCTTTCTCTCTGCCAATTTCGGCATTGGTCTTGCTCTTGACTTGGGTCACGCTGCGGACGGGGAGATCTCCGGGAGGGGGAGAGACGTGAGAAAGTTGCTGTCAGGCCTTATCTTGTTCTTAGTGACGACCCCCGCTGAGGGCGCCTATCTCGATCTTGCCTGGAATCCGAACACAGAGCCCGATCTTGCCGGATATCGAATATATTACGGGATAGCATCTCGACAATACACCCATTTCGTCGATGTTGGAAATGTCACGACCTATCGGCTCGATGGGCTGCTTGCCGGTGTGCGATACTACGTTGCAGGCACTGCTTTCGACACTTCTCAGAATGAGAGCGACTATTCCAATGAAGCCTCTGGGATCGGTGTCATTGAGCATCATGGCGACGCAGACGGCGATGGTCCTCCTGACAACTGGGAAATGACTTATTTTGGGGACCTCGACCAGGGATCAAATGACGATGATGATGGCGACGGGCTCGACAACTTCGGGGAGTATGAAGGGGGGACAGATCCAACCAATTCCGATACCGATTCTGACCAGATGCCTGACGGTTGGGAGATTCAGAATGGGCTCAATCCTCTCGATTCCTCTGATGCGAGTCAGGATGGCGACGGGGACGGCGTGACAAACCTCGGTGAGTATCTGGCAGGTACCGATCCGTGGAACGCCCCTCCAACAGCGAGTGCCGGACCGGATCAGACCGTGACCGAGGGCGTAACGGTTCATCTCGACGGTTCGAATTCTTCGGATTTGGACGATGGCATTGCCTCGTACTTGTGGGAGCAGACAGCCGGCATTTCAGTAATCCTATCTGATCCGATAGCGGTGAAGCCGACTTTCATTGCACCCGATGTGGATCAGGGCGGGACATCCTTGACCTTCCGTTTGACGGTAACCGACAATAGAGGTTTAGATTCGACCGATTCCTGTGTGGTGAATGTAAGTTGGGGAAATGCGCCTCCCGCAGCCGACGCGGGTTCAGATCAGACGGTAAATGAGGGAGTCACGGTTGCTCTGGATGGGAGTCATTCTTCGGATCCCGATGATGGGATTGCCTCATACCATTGGGAGCAGACCGCAGGGATCCCGGTTTTCCTCTCGAATCCGAACGAAGTGAGGCCGACTTTTGCTGCACCCAATGTGGGGCCAACCGGGGCAGCCCTAGACTTTCGACTGACAGTCACGGATCAGGGTGGCCTCCAGTCCACAGATAGCTGCGTCGTCAACATCAGCTGGGTGAACATCCCTCCGGTGGCAGATGCCGGCCTGGAGCAGGCTGTGGACGAGGGGGTGACAGTTACGCTCAATGGTTCGAATTCACTCGATCTCGACGATGGCGTTGGATCTTATCTGTGGGAACAGACCGCTGGTATTCCCGTCACACTCTCTGATCCGACGGTGGCGACTCCAACCTTTGTGACCCCCCCTGTCGATACCGGTGAGGTCCGCTTATCCTTTCAGTTGACGGTGAAGGACACAGGAGGTCTTGGGGACCGTGACGAGGTTTCAGTAAGCATAGAGGACAACGGTATCACGGGGTTCCCATCCGAGGCGATTACCTTCAGAACACCCACGAATGAGATTATGGGTTTGAGGGTCGATAACGGCGGTAGTTGCGTGAGCCTCAAACCTATGGACCCTTCGATGATATCAGATGGAAGGAACAGGCCAAAGAAGATCATCTACGGGATGGTCGACCTCGAAATTAATACGGAAGGTGTCGGTGGTACGGCGTTCGTCACGTTCTATTTCCCGGAGCCCGTCCCGCACAGCTATAAACTCTATAAATACGCACCGTCAATTGGTTGGAAAAACTACAACCCCCACACCCAGTTCAATTCGGCTCGGGATCAGGTCACCTTGACCCTTGTCGATGGGGGGTCGGCGATGATGATGGTTTTGCAGATGGGAGGATTCTGGATCCATCAGGTGTCGGGACTGATCCCTCGTCTTCGGGCTCAGGCTCTGCGGAAGATTATTCAGGCTGCTTCATTTCGAGCGTGTCGCTGCCCTGTTTCGGAAAATAGCCTCTCCTAAAACCCGGCGAGCCGGCTCAATTCTCTCCCAATTTGGCTTGATCATTGCATTCCCTTGTGAGATAAGTAACATACTGCGCGAATGCACATCACGGATAGGCACCTCTCAAAACTCAGAGAAGTGCTCTCTTTGGATCCTGTTAGATGATTGGTAGAAGACCCGTCGCCTATTCCATTATCTCGCTTGCCTACATGGGGCTTTTGTTTTATCTCTCAGCGGCTCCCGTGGAGCTTGAGGTCCCATCGTTTTCCGCCTCTGATAAATTGTCCCACTTCCTCGCATATGGAGCGCTGTCCTGTTTGATATACCTTGCCCTTCAAGAGATGAGCGTCCAAAAACGATATGTTGTGGCCCTTGCCTTCGCGGTTTCGTTCCTCTACGGAATCCTAAATGAGATCTATCAGCATTTCCTGCCCTGGCGCGAGGCTGATATTTTCGATGCAATGGCGAACGGGATCGGGGCTTTTTCGTTTCCCATGCTGCTCCGATGGAAGCGCGCGACTCATCGAGGATCCTAAGCTGGAAATGGGCAATTGAAAGGCTGGACAAATCGGTCTCAAAAGGGGTCGGCCCGGCGGGTCTTACGGAGATCGGAACAGTCTGAGAACTGAGGCTGACAAGATCTTGAGGTCAAGAAGCCGGATGTTTACATTCGTCTGTTTGGAAAGGATCTCGTGATGGAAAGACTTACGCCTCCTCACGGCGGCAGACTGACGCCGCTTCTCCTCTCTGGAGAACTGTTAGTCAAGGAAAAAGCGAGAGCACAGGGACTGCCCAGATTGGAAATGACATCAAGAGAGACGTCTGATCTCATCATGATGGCCATGGGAGCCTTCAGTCCACTCTCGGGGTTTATGACAAGGGAAGACTATGTGAGGGTCGTGAAAGACATGCACCTTGCGGAAGGGACGTTCTGGCCGATCCCCATAACCCTCTCTGCCAATGGAGAGAGCGCAGAATCCTTGCACGAGGGCGATGAGGTAGCTCTGGTTGACCGGGAGCGCCAGGAGATCATGGGGACGATGGAAGTACAGGGAAAATTCACCTACGACAAGGAGGAGGAAGCGCGGTCTGTTTTTCGGACCACCGACCGCGCCCACCCTGGGGTGGACAAGCTCTTCCAGCAGAATGAGGTTCTCATTGGGGGCCCCGTCAAAGCTTTAAGCGAGGGTGACTATCCAGAGTCTTTTGGTGAGTATTTTGCGAGACCGCAGGAAACCCGACACCTCTTTGCCGAGAGGGGATGGGCCCAAGTCGCTGCGTTTCAGCTGCGAAACCCCATGCACCGGTCCCATGAATACTGCACCAAAATCGCCCTGGAAGTCAGTGATGGGCTATTCATCCATCCCCTGGTTGGCGCGCTGAAAGCGGATGACATTCCAGCCGACATACGCATGCGTTGCTACGAGGTTCTCCTCGAAAAGTACTATCCCAAGGAACGGGTTCTTCTTCGTGTCTATCCCATGGAGATGCGGTATGCTGGTCCCAAGGAGGCCCTTCTCCATGCCGTGATTCGTCAAAACTTCGGCTGCAGCCATCTCATCGTTGGGCGTGACCATGCCGGGGTCGGGAAGTATTACGGCCCATTTGACGCCCAGCAGATCTTCGATTCCCTCGGGCCTGAAGACCTCCACATCAAACCACTGAAGATTGATTGGACCTTCTATTGTTATCAGTGTCAGGGGATGGCCTCGATGAAGTCGTGTCCGCACGGGCCCGGAGATCGGTGCCTGATCAGCGGGACTGAGCTGAGGCGGATGCTTGCCAACGGCGAGATGCCACCTCCCGAATTCAGCCGGCCGGAAGTCTTGAAAATCCTGATCGATTACTACAGGGGGCTGGCAGAAAAATCGTAGAAAGGAACCGAGGATGGAAAAACCGAAGAGCGACCATATCACGTGGCATCCTGGCGCCGTGACCAAGGAGGATCGAGAACACCTGACAGGCCACAAAGGGGTGACCCTCTGGTTTACTGGGCTTTCGTGTTCAGGAAAGTCGACCCTCGCCGATGAGCTCCAGAGGCGCCTTTTTGAAAGGGGCTATTTGACCTATGTCCTAGATGGAGATAATATCCGTCACGGCCTAAATCGAGACCTGGGGTTTTCACCGGAAGACAGAACTGAGAACATCCGCAGAATCGGGGAGGTGGCCAGACTCTTCAGCGATGCCGGTGTTATCAACATGGTGGCGTTCATCTCACCCTATCGGGCGGACCGGAGAAGGGCCAGAGATGTGGCGAGAGAAGGTGAATTCATTGAGATCTTTTGCCGCTGCGATCTCAAAATCTGTGAAGAGCGAGATATTCGGGGGCTCTATCGGAAGGCCAGGGCCGGAGAGATTCCCGAATTCACCGGGATATCGGCTCCCTACGAGGAGCCGGAAAATCCGGAGATTATTCTTCAGACGGACAGGGAGAGTGTTGATGAGAGTGCCCAGGAGGTGATGTCTTTCCTTGAAGAGAAGGGGATCATTCGGAGGACATCTGGCCGACTGTCGGAACCAGAGAAAAGACGGGAGACCATATGAGCCGTCTTCTCGTGATTGGCCTCGACGCCGCGACTCCACAGTTTGTATTTCATCGCTGGCGCCGTGACCTTCCCAACCTCGATCGAATGATGGGCGGCGGGATATGGGGCGAACTCAGAAGCACCATCCCCCCCATCACCATTCCTGCTTGGACTTCCATGCTATCGAGTAAAGACCCGGGCCAGCTCGGGCTCTACGGTTTCAGGAACCGGAAAAGCCACAGCTATGGGGACCTCTATTTTGCCAACGCTTCTCATGTCAAAGAGAAGATGGTTTGGCAATACCTCGAGGACAAAGGGCTGACTTCGATCCTGATCGGCATTCCCCAGACCTTCCCGCCAAAGCCTCTCAAGGGGATCATGGTTGCCTCCTTTCTCACTCCAGACAAGTCCGCAGAGTATACATATCCTCCTGCGGTGAAGGGAGATCTCGATCGGCTGGCTGATGGGGATTACATGATCGATGTGAGGGATTTTCGGACCGAAGATAAGGACTGGTTGATCGATCAGATCTATCGGATGACCCAGAGGCGGTTTCGGGTTGTGAGACACTACCTCCGTCGAGAAACGTGGGATTTTCTGATGTTCGTTGAAATGGGGATCGACCGAATTCATCATGGATTCTGGCGCTTTCAAGAGAAAGATCACCGCCTCTATGAACCAGGAAACCCTCATGAGGAGGCAATGAAGGAGTACTACCGGTACGTTGATCGGGAAGTGGGTGAACTCCTTAATGGGATTGATTCCGACACAGCCGTCATGGTCGTTTCTGATCACGGTGCCAAAAAAATGGAGGGAGCCATCTGTGTCAATGAATGGCTCATGGCGAAAGGCTCCCTCCACCTGAAGACCATGATCGATGACCCGACGATGCTCACGGCCCATATGATCGACTGGGAAAAGACACGGGCCTGGGGAGAGGGAGGATACTACACGCGAATCTTCCTGAATGTCCAGGGCAGAGAACCTCAGGGGGTCATCCCTCAGCGAGAATACGAGGCCTTCCGGGAGCAACTTGTGGCAGAACTCGAGTCTTTAGGTGACGATAAGGGCCGACCCATTGGGACTCGAGTCTTTAAGCCCGAGGATATTTATCGTTCGGTTCGGAACATCCCGCCCGATCTGATTGTCTACTTTGGCGATCTCAACTGGCGAGGGGCAGGATCCGTTGGTTATGGAAAGGTTCATATTTTCGAGAATGACACCGGACCCGATGACGCCAACCACGCTGAGGATGGAATTTTCATCCTCAAAGTCGATCCGGCGAGGCTTGCCGAGGCCGGTTTGGAGACTGGACAGCGTGTGGATGGTCTCTCGGTGTACGACATCTCCCCGACGATTCTAGATTTTTTCGGGATCCCCATTCCGTCTGATATGATCGGGAGATCCACCCTTCGCGGGGAGGGAACGGGGCACGCGGCGAGCCGGAGTACAGAGACTCAGGGCGAGAGCCAGGAATATTCCGCGGAAGAGGAGGAGACCATTCGAAAGCGCCTGGAGGATCTGGGTTATTTGTAAGGAATCACATTTATGTAATTTATTTCTCCTTATTGAAACCGCGTGACCGCAGGAAAGGGGGCGGTCCGAAAAGATCGATGGCAAGTGGTGATTAAGTTATTGAGATTGCAAAGAGTTCTTGGACGATAGAATTTCTCCCCTTTTCTGTGTTTTTCGGCATCCAAATTGCTTTTCTCGCACCGGATTTGGAAAGACAGAGGTCAACGGAGCGAGGGAGGGAATTGAGGAGGCTGTTCGGTATTCTTCTTTTTCTGTTTATGGCCACCAACGCTCGGGCGGCATACTTGGATCTTGCCTGGGACTCCAATACCGAACCGGACCTTGCAGGCTATCGAGTCTATTACGGATTGGAATCCCGTGAGTATATCAATTTCGTAAACGTTGGGAGGGTCACAAGATACAGTTTAGGGAACCTCATGGACGGAGTCATATACTATATTGCGATTACCGCCTATGACGCCTTCGGCAATGAGAGCGACTTCTCCGCTGAGGTTTTTGGTACCGCTGTATCGGGTGAACCCAACCCTGTTGGGGAAACAGGAGCGTCTGTCGATTTCTCCAGTGGTGGGGGGTGCTTTGTCTCGACTGCTCTCAGCGGCTCCTGATTGGAAAAGTGTGGGAGGGTTTCCCGAAAAGTAAGGCTTCAAACCGGAATCAAACCCGCCAGACTCGCCTACCCGGTTTTGTCGTTGACAAAATTGTAAACATGATTTACCCTTTCTGATTTACAAAATTGTTTAAAAACGCAGGCTTCCCTTCTGAGGGAGGGAGAGGACTGCCCATTCGGAAGGCAGTGATGAGAGTCACCATTCCGAAAAAGATGCTTATCGCCAGTTCCATCATCATTCTCATGGTGCTGGTGGTAAGCATATTTTCCATCAGTACGATTTACCAACTCAATCGAATCTCAAGGGGATTGCTCTTCAGAAATGACACGATCAAATCCGAGGGAAAGAAGCTTCAGGAATTGGCTCTGTCGATGCAGGAGAGTGAGAAGAAACTCGTTGTGCTAAAGGGGGAAGAATATCGTCAAGTATTCGCAGATTCCGCTGAAGCGTTCGAGACCACGTTGAGGAACCTGAAAGGTCTGGTGACAGACCCTGGGGTCGCTGATCAGATCGAGAAAACAGGGGGGTTATTCGGAACATACAGATACATCGTTGAAACTGCCATTTCAGAGGGTGGAGAGGAGGCCATCAAGAAACTCGAATCGGTCTCCCCTCTGAGCGAGGACCTTGTCGATCGGATTATCGCCAGGGTCGATGAAGCCCTTTCGATTAACGAAGACAACATCCATACGAGCCTCTCGCGACTCGAGGCCAAAGGGGCGACCGCAGAGAAGATTGCCTTGGTCATCTGCAGCCTGTCGATCTTCATTGGTGTGTTGAGTTACTTCTATTTGAGTCGAACGATCACGAAACCCGTTCAGCTACTTGAGCGCGCCACCCATCACGTTTCAGAGGGGGAGTTTGACCATCAGGTCCCGATAGATTCGCAGGATGAGTTTGGGAAACTAGCTCGAAGTTTCAACGAAATGGGGGCGAGGCTCAAAGAACTGGACGAGCTGAAGTCTGACTTCATCTCTCTGGTTTCCCACGAGCTTCGAACTCCTCTGAGCGTCATGCGGGAGGCCGTCAGTCTATTGAAGGACGAAGTGCTGGGACAGGTTGGAGAGAAGCAGAGGGAGTTTCTCGGTATTCTGAGCCAAGAGGTTGAGCGGATGATCCTATTCGTCAATGAGCTCCTCGATCTTTCCCGGCTTGAGGCTGGCCGTTTGCCGATCGAGAAATTGCCCCTCGACCTGAAGGAGATCATCGAACGGAACCTGACCAAGATCAAGCCGCTTTTGCTCGATAAGAGAATTGAAGCCGAGGTGGCAATCTCGCCGCATCTTCCCATGATTCTGGCGGATGGCATTCGTGTCGATCAAGTCCTCACCAATTTGATCGACAATGCCATCAAATTTACCCCCTCCGGAGGCAAAATCTGCATCATCGCCGATATCTCCGGCGACAAGGGCGGGGATGACGGGAAGCATGCCAAAGGTTTCAGGGGAAAACACAAATTTGTCCGAGTGACGGTTTACGACAATGGGGAAGGGGTAAAAGAAGAAGAGAAGAGATACATATTCGACAAATTCTATCAGGCAAGGACCGGCAAGAGGGGCAAGGCTAAGGGAAGCGGGTTGGGACTCAGTATCTCAAAACGCATTGTCGAGGCTCATGGGGGGAGTATTTGGTTTACCAGCACCCCGGGAGAGGGGACCTTCTTCCACTTTACACTGCCCGCCGAGAGCTGAGGAGGGTGTGATGATAGATCCTGGCAAATCATGGATTCGAGGCAAAGAAAACCTATCCCTGTGGGTCGCAACGTTTTGCATTTTTGCAGGGATCACAATCCTCGGTCAGGGGTGCGCCGATATGGATCGATACGTCCTGGAGAGCCAGAGGGAACATAGACTAAAGCAGCAGCTGAGGTTCGCCGAGAATGAACTCAAAAAGGGAAACCTTGTGGCCGCCAAGACGCTTCTTGACTGGGTTCATAAGGAATCGAAGCGGCCGTCCTCAAAGGAGCGGGCCCTCTTCTTTGCCGGTTTCGCTCTTCTTCTCGACAAGAATGACAAATACAGGTGGGCTGAAGCCCGGAGGGTCTTTCTGCGTGTGAGTGAAGAATACCCCGAGGGCGAGTTTAGCCAGATTTCCGAATACGTGGCTGTAGGCCTTTCGGACGCACTGAGGGTCACAGGATCCTTGCAAGGAGAGATCGAATCGATTCGCAGGGAGATCGATCTGGAGCGGTCAAGTACCGGAGAAAAGGAGCGGCTCCTGGGAGAGCAGAAGAGGGAGCTTTTGACAAAAACAGAGGACATTGCCGCGCTGAAGGAGTCGATTCAAAAGAAAAACAAAGAGATCGAGGACCTCAAACTGCAGATCAAGAAGCTCGAAGAGATCCATAAGGAGATCAAGAAAAAGCGAGAGGAGTTGAGCTGAATGAGGAGGAAAGAGTCTATGACACGGGGACGGGTTTTGGTTGTTGATGACGATACGAACATTCTTCAGGTCATTCGAACGCGTTTACAGTCAGAGGACTTCGATGTTGATGTGGCTTCGAACGGGCCCGAGGCGCTCAAGAAATGGGGGGGAAACCATTACGATGTCATGATCATGGACATGAAAATGCCAGAGATGGATGGGTTGGAGCTGATGAGACAGGTTCGGGCCTCGAGCAGCCACTTTCAGACGATCGTTCTGACGGCTCACGGGACGATCGACAATGCGGTGGCGGCGATAAAGGATGGGGCCTTTGATTACATGACCAAGCCATTCGATAGCAGGGAACTCGTCTTTCGGGTCGAGCGAGCCCTTGAACAGAGGAGATTGACGACAAAGGTCGAGGAGCTGAGACAGCAGATCGAAGGAAAATACAATTTCAGCGCCTTCTGTGCCAAGAGCTCGAAGATGAGAGCCCTGCTAAGCGTTTTCGAAAGGGTAATCGAGAGCGATTCGACTGTTCTGATCGAGGGAGAAAGCGGAACCGGGAAAGAACTCATGGCGAGGGTGATCCACTATGAGGGACAGAGGAAGGACCAGAATTTTGTGACTGTGGACTGTGGGGCGACCCCTGAGAACCTCCTTGAGAGCGAACTGTTCGGGCACATCAAAGGGGCCTTTACGAGTGCGAATTACACAAAAAAGGGATTGTTTGAGGTTGCTCATCGGGGGACCATCTTCCTCGACGAAATCAGCAACATCAGTGCGGAGATGCAGACCCGATTGCTCCGGGTCGTCCAGGAAGGTGAGGTCAAGCCGGTCGGCGACGTGCGGGTTAAGAAAGTCGACTGTCGCGTTGTGGCGGCCACCAACAAGAATCTTAGAGAGATGGTGAAGGCGGGGGGGTTTCGAGAGGATCTCTTCTATCGATTGAGTGTGCTGAATCTTGTTATTCCTCCACTCAGGGAGAGAAAGGAGGACATCCCGCTTCTTGCCAGTGAGTTCCTCAAGGAGTTTTCGGAGAAGATGGGCAAGCGGGTCCTCTCGATTGATCGGGAGGTGATGACGCAGTTTCTCGATTACCACTGGCCAGGCAACGTTAGAGAATTGCGAAATGTGATTGAGGCAGGCGTCGTCATGGCAAGAGAGGACCATTTGAGCCAGAATGACCTCATCCTGACGGACTTTCAGAGGCCGCCAGAAGACAAACCCGAGGTGGTCGTCTCTTCTGGGACCACCATCCTGCGGGAACATGAGCGAGAGCTCATCATCGATGCCCTGAAAAAGTGCAACTGGGTCCAGAAAGACGCCGCACGATTGCTGGGTATCAGTGGGCGGGTGATCAACTACAAGATCAAGAAGCTCGGCATCTCGATTCCGAAGAGACGGATGGTTGTCTAGGACAGAAGAGCGAATCCTATTCAGATCTGGTGATTTCGAGTTGGAGGGGTTCCTCTGGAGAGCTGACCCTGGGCCAGATGCTTTTGTGCTCTGCCATCCTCATCCCCGGTATGGCGGAAATATGGACAACAACGTTGTCACGGCGATGGCCACGGCTTTTCAGGAAAAGCGGGTTTCGACGCTTCGGTTCAATTTCCGAGGTGTTGGAAACAGTGAAGGGCGATTCGGTGATGGGACAGAAGAGCGGCTAGATGTTGCGGCGGCGATTGACGCGCTTGAGCAGTTCGCCGACCCGAGAAGGATTCATGTCGGTGGCTATTCTTTTGGTACCCATGTGGGGCTCTACGTGGCTTCAGCAGACGAGCGAGTCGATGGTTTTGTCGGTATTGCTCCTCCTCTGGCACTCTACGATTTTAGATTTTTGGGGGAATGCGCCAAGAGAAAGCTCTTTATTGCCGGATCAGAAGATCTCTTTTGCCCACCGGGCCGACTCCGGGAATGGTTTAACTCCCTGAAAGAGCCCAAGGCCTTACGGGTTATTCCTGAGGCTGACCACTTCTTCTGGGGCCGGGAGGATTCACTAAAGGTAGCGGTGACGGCTTATTTTGCTATCAGCGAGCTGAAGGGTTGAGCAACTGGTCGGCCAACCAACCGATGCGGTACCACATCGTGCGAAGGCGGTAGTTTCTGAGGTAGCGCCGAAGGGACCGAATCAGCTCATCGTCGCCTCCCGCATAGGCATGGAAAAAGCGTGTCCTGTCTGAATAACGGATTGGGACCCCCTGAGCTTTCAGTTTTTCTGCCGACCGGTTCAAGCGGAGGATGTTTCTCATTCTCTTTCTCGTCGTGACCCTTGCCATGATTTTCGAGCGGTCGAAATCGACGATGTAGACTTTTGGAGCATTGGGACCGGAGGTCTGAACCAGGAGGTTCCTCAGGTTTAGATCCCCGTGATAAATGCCGTGGTCGTGCATGAATCGGATCGTGCGGCCTGCCTCCCGAGCGATATCCCGCCTCAAGATGCTTGCCTCCCTTGAAGGACGACTGCCGAGGTTTGAGAAGACCGAGACCAGGTTTTTGGTGGCGGGGATCTCCTCTATGACCAGGTCGCCGCGGTATAGCGGCCCCCAAATCCGGTTGTGCAGGGCTGCAACCACCTCTGCGGTTCGAACCCCCCGTTTTCTGATCTCGTCGGTGATCAAAATCTCCCGGAAGGGCCTCGATCCAAAGAGGAAGCTGTCTCCCATAAATCGGCGGAGCAGACCTCCGCGGCCGTAGTGACGGATGAGAAAACGCCTATCGGACCCTCTGTCTGGGCAGAAAATACGAAGATCCCGCCTCCCACTTCGCACCGGATCGATCTCGGTTTTTTCGATGATCTCCCCAACCCTTTCGAACCCCAATTCGTGCAACCATGACAGGAAATTCGGATCGATGAGAATACGGGTCCTCCCCTCCCGGACAAGATGGAAGTGGTTCTTTGCTGCGTCCTGGGACATGCTAACCCTTCTCCAGCATGTTGGTTGTGATGCCGCTTTCTTCCAAGGTGGTTCCCAACGACTGATGGAGTGTCACGAGCGATTTGTTATAGTCAATCAGGGCTCGAGATTCTCTGCTTCGCGCGAGCGTTAAGTCGACTTGGAAATCCAAAACGTCTTTAGTCGTCGAAATCCCCACTTCAAACTTGGCCTGTTCGGCTTCCAGCTTTTCCTCGGCGAGGCGTCGGGCCACCCGAGTTGTCTTGATTCTCCTGAAATCGGTCTCCACTTGTCTGATCGCCTCTCTCACCTCAAGGGCGATGTCTTTCTCGAGATCGCCGAGTCTCAGCTCGATCTGCTGTCGCTCTAACTTCTGGCGAACCAGTTGGCTCTTGGCAGCCCTGTTTCCCAAGGGGTATTCAAAACGGAGGCCGATACGGAGGTCGTAGAAATCGCCGTTGAGCTCCTCCCAAGCGTTCTCATTCGAACTCCCCAGACCATTCACTCCGGCACTCGCAACCATGTCGACTCGGGGACGGATTTGATTTTTGGCCAGTTTCAGATTCACGATTCGATTTTCCAGTTCCGTCTTGGTCTGGAGATAATCGGGTCGGTTTTCGAGAGCCGTCTCGATTTCTCTGGGCAAAGAGAACCGGATTTCAGTGTCCATAGGCTGATCCATGGGGAGGAGTGCCGCGGTAAGCAGGGAACGATCTTTGTCCAGGTTGAGAAGGCTCTTCAATCGGTCTTCGAGGTCCTGGATCGCGTCTTCGGCAAGAATGACCGCCTCTTCTCTTGCCGCCACCCCGGCCTCGGCTTCAACCACGTCGATTGGAGCGAGCTGGCCGGCCTCGACCTTGGCCCGGTTGATCTCCAGGAGGTCTTGCGCCTGCCGTAGGGACTGTTCTGCCACATCGAGGAGCTCGATAGCGAGGACGAGATCCCAGAAGGTCTCTTTGACCAACGTGACAATATCGATAACGCGCTTCCGAAACTGAAAATCGGAGATGGTTCTGTTGTTCTTGGCAATGACAATCCGACCCAGATTAAAGGTGCGGCCAAAGTCCTTCAGAAGGGGTTGGGTGACGGAAAGGACGAGATCAGATGACCACGAGGGGTTGAATCGTTGCACAAAGGAGTTCGAGCTGAGCCGATCGTTTCCGACGGTAAACGCCGCCGTGGCACCGGTGGTGAACTTTTTTTCTATACCTGTTTCGATGTCCGTGGAGATTCGGAAGGGTTCTGTCGCCCCCGTGAGGAAACGCTCAAGGTCGCTCTGCTGCCTAGACGAAGCCTGGAAGATATCTGTCTTCACCGTGGGATCGAAAACCGATTCCTCAGCCTCGATGTCTGTTTCGGCGATCTCGGGCTGTAGCCGTTCGATCTTGATGTCAACGTTGTTGGACAAGGCAACCAAAACGGCTTCCTGAAGTCTGAGCTCAATAGACTTTCGTTCAGATGTTTTGTCTTCAGCGCGAGTGGTGACGAAAGGGCAGAAAATCAAGAAAAAAGCTAAACCGATCATAGCGTTTCGCATGACCCATCCTCTCCTTGATTGGAATTCCCCCAAGGTAATGGACAGCGCATGGTTTTGTCAAGAAAGGAGCATCGCACTCAATGGGTTAAAACGTTCAAGCTGTTCGAGTCGTCCGACCGCTTCGCTTGTTCGATCGACTTCGGCTCTGTTCTAATTGCATGGCCTTCTACGAATCTCCAGAACACATAAGCCTGTCTCCAACGACTCGAGCAGCTTGAAACTCCCGGGTTTGACAAACAACACGGCTTGAGGTTAACTATTTTTGGAAGCGTGAAAGGCGGATTTCCCCTCACGGAAAGGACCAAGATGGACCGCGAAGCGATTATCGGTCTCGAAGTTCACGCTCAGTTGCTGACAGAATCGAAAATCTTCTGTTCTTGCTCCACAACGTTTGGCGCCGATCCGAATTCCCATGCCTGCCCGGTCTGCACGGGTCTTCCTGGGGCACTCCCCGTGGTGAATCAAAGGGTCGTGGAGTTTGCCATCAAGATGGGCCTGGCGACTCATTGCACCATCGCCCGTCGGAGTCTTTTTGCGAGAAAGAACTACTTCTATCCAGACCTGCCAAAGGGCTATCAGATATCCCAGTATGAAATGCCCCTGGCTGAGAATGGCTATGTGGAAATCCTGGCAAATGGGGAAACGAAAAGAATCGGTATCCTTCGGGTCCATATGGAGGAGGATGCGGGGAAACTGATTCACCAAGAGGAGTCTATGGAAACGAGTCCGTTCAGCTTTGTGGATTTCAACCGGACAGGGGTTCCCCTGATTGAAATCGTCAGCGCCCCCGACATTCGCACTGCCCGGGAGGCGGGTGCCTATCTCCGGACCCTGAGCAGTATCCTCCAATACCTCGAGATCTGTGACGGGAAAATGGAGGAGGGGAGCCTTCGATGCGATGCCAATGTGTCTGTCCGGCCCGTTGGCGAGGAGGCCTTCGGGAATCGTACGGAGCTGAAGAATATGAACTCCTACCGACACGTGGAAAAGGCCCTGGACTACGAGATAAGACGCCAGACCGAGCTCCTCGAAGCAGGGGACCCTGTGGTTCAGGAGACTCGGCTGTGGGATCCTAACCGTTCGATAACGGTTTCCATGAGGGGGAAGGAGGAGGCTCCTGACTATCGCTACTTTCCTGATCCGGATCTCATTCCCCTTGTAATCGACGACGAATGGATCGAAGGGATCAGGAAGAGTCTTCCGGAATTGCCCATGGAGAAGCGAAGCCGGTTTGTCAGGGAGCATCAGATCCCAGAATATGACGCGGGTGTTCTGACGAGCTCTAAAGCTCTCGCCGACTTTTACGAGGCCTGTGTGAAAATTTTCCCAGAGCCCAAGACCGTTAGCAATTGGGTCATGGGGGAGCTTCTCGGGACACTCAACAGTGATGGCAAGGAAATCACCGAGTCGCCTGTAACGCCTGCACAACTCGCGGGGATGCTTCAGCTCGTCAAGGATGGCACGATTAGTGGAAAGATCGCCAAGACCGTCTTCGAAGGGATGTACAAAACCGGAAAAGATGCGGCCCGAATCGTCAAGGAGAAGGGACTCGTTCAGGTGACCGACCAGGGGTCCATCGAGGGGGCGATCGAAAGGGTCCTGGAGGCGAATCCTGACCTCATCGAGGCTTACCGGAAGGGAAAGGAAAAACTCTTCGGCTACTTTGTGGGCCAGGTGATGAAGGAGACCCGGGGCAAGGCGAATCCCCAATTGGTCAATCAGCTTCTCAAGCAGAAACTGGCTGGTCGTCGCTGAACAATAACCGTGGAGTGAATATTGCGAAGTTTCTGGGGGGACCCTTCTGGGCGATTGGAGTGTCCCCGGAGGGGCGTGTTCCTCCTGTTTGATCCGCCTCAGGCGGAGAGTCTATGGGGTTGAAAGCAGGGGGAGCCTTAGAACGGGTCAGAACCTCCTTCAAGGGGCGGAATTAGCTGAATAGCGGGGGAAAAAGGAATCCGAGTCCCATGTCCTTCAAGACAATCGATTGGAAAGACGACCATGTGGTCCTTCTCGATCAGCGGCTCCTTCCGCACCAGGAGGTGTACCTGGCGTGTTGGGATTTTGAATCGGTAGTCAATGCCATCCGAGACATGGCGGTCCGGGGAGCGCCTGCGATTGGAGTTGCTGCGGCGGCCGGACTTGCTCTCGGAGCGATGAAGATCAAAGCCCAGAATATGGATAGCTTCGTCGAGCAGTTCAGACAACTCTGCAATAGAATGGGGCAGGCAAGGCCCACAGCGGTCAATCTCTTCTGGGCGATTCGGCGTATGGACCGAATCTTGCAAGCTTCCGGGGTGGAACGGGTCGATAAGGCTGTCGAGCTTCTGAAAGCCGAGGCGCGATCCGTCTTGACTGAGGACATTGAGACAAACAGGCGAATCGGCCAGGCGGGAAGCGATATCATCAGAGACGGAGATAGCGTCTTAACCTATTGCAACGCGGGAAGCCTCGCGACGGCCGGATATGGGACGGCCTTGGGGGTGATCAGAACCGCGGTGAATGTGGGGAAGCAGGTCCGGGTCTTTGTAAGCGAGACTCGTCCTCGTTTGCAAGGGGCTCGGCTCACCGCTTGGGAACTGACCAAAGAGAACATCCCTGTGACCCTGATTGCAGATAACATGGCTGGATATGTGATGAAAGAACGTGTGATCAATCTCGTTCTTGTCGGAGCCGATCGGATCGCCAAGAACGGCGACGTGGCCAACAAGATAGGTACATATGGGCTGGCCGCTTTGGCGCGGGTTCACGGTATCCCTTTCTACGTTGCCGCACCGGTTTCGACGATTGACTTTACCCTAACAGACGGGAGGCAGATTCCCATTGAAGAGCGATCTCCAACAGAGGTTACCACAGTCTGTCACGAGTCGATTGCGCCAAACGGTGTGGCGGTGATAAACCCTGCCTTTGATGTGACCCCACACCGATACGTTGACGGTATTATTACCGAGCGGGGCATTTTGAGGCGGCCTTTCAAAAGGGCGATTACCGCCTTGATGAGCGAGATGTTGTGAGTCGCGTTATTACCCTCTTGACTGATTTTGGATCCCAGGATGGATATGTGGGGGCGATGAAGGGGGTCATTCTCAGCATCAATCCTCAGGCCCTTCTGGTCGACATCAGCCACCACGTTGAAGCCCACGATGTCGTTTCTGGTGCCTTCGTTCTTGGAAACGCATACAGCTATTTCCCACCCGGAACAATTCATGTTGCTGTCGTCGATCCCGGAGTCGGGAGTGGGAGGCGGGCCATAATCATCGAGACATCGCGGGGCTATTTTGTCGGGCCAGACAATGGCATATTTACCCTTGTATACGACCGGGAGAAGGTTCTTCGGATTGTCACTGTTGAGAACCCGAAGTTCAGAGCTCCGACGGTCAGTCGGACATTTCACGGAAGGGACGTCTTCGCCCCTGCCGCTGCCTACCTCTCCCTCGCGGTCCCAGTTGAACTTTTCGGTCCTCCCATCAAAGCTGGAAAGGTTTTGGTCCTTCCAAAGCCTCGTGGAAAGGGTACCGTGCTGGAGGGGGAGGTGATCCATGTCGACCGTTTTGGAAACTTGATTACGAACATCTCCACCGATGCTTTTGAGCGTTTTGTCGGCGGAGGGAAGCAAGAAACCTGGGTGGCGAAGAGGAAAATCTCCGGTCCGTATGGAAGTTATGAAGAGGGCCGGGAGGGAGAGGTCTTCGGTATCTTTGGGAGTTCTGATCTCTTGGAGATCTCTGTGAAAGGAAGAGACGCCCGCGATATGCTGGGACTCGGAAGGGGTGCGGTCGTCCGGGTGCGAAGGCCTGGGAAACATAGGGCAGAAAAATGAATCGTCAGATCATTGGCCTCGACATAGGAACCCATTCCATTAAGGCCACAGTCCTCCGGAGTGGCTGGAGGGGCTTTGAAGTGGCTGGATTTTTCCAGAAAAAGATCGACCGGGATGAATCTATCCCCGAAGCGGACCGCATGGCTCGCTGTGTAGAGAGCCTATTCTCGCAGAACCGGCTGCAGGCCGATATGGTCGTTACATCAATGCCAGGGCTGGGTGTGTCGATCAGAACCATCACGCTTCCCTTCACGGACCGTAGGAAAATTGCCCGTGTGATTCCTTATGAAGTCGAGGGACATATCCCCTATGCCGTTGAAGATGTCGTGATCTCCTATCACGTCATCGGTCCGGAGGAAGGCGGGACAAGGGTCCTCGCCGTGGCAGTGCCCAAGGAGATTCTGAGGGAAAAGCTGGAGACTCTTGCCAGGGCAGGGGTAGTCCCCAGACTGGTCGATGTTGACTTCATGGCGCTGTTCAGTCTCTCCCAAGGGGGACTCACGGGAGTGGAAGGATGCTATGCGATCGTTGATATTGGAGAAACCAAGACATCGGTCTGTATTGTCGATGGCCAGTCTCTCGGATTCGGCCGTTCTATTCCGATTGCCGGCCGAGCAATCAGTCAGGCCATCGAGAAGGAGTTCGGCCTTTCATTCGAGGAATCGGAACAATTCAAAGAGGTGGAGGCTTTTTTACCCTTGAAAGAGGAGAGTAGCCTGTCTGGAGAGGAAAGGCGCATCTCTCAGACGGTTGAGTCCGCCGTGGCCCCCTTGACCCAGGAAATCGGGCGAACGTTCTATGCCTTTGAGGCCGAGGCTCAAAAAAAGGTCGAGAACATCTATCTCTGTGGCGGGACAACTCAACTCACCAACTTGTCTGCCTACCTCTCAGAAAAGTTGGAGCTTCCCGTTGCTCCAGTTCCGCTCGTTGTCTCAGGGGACGCTCGGCTCGATGCGGAGGATCGAAACCTCATGCCCCATGCCTTCGGCCTGAGCGTGCGGGCCGTGGCCGACGGGCGGTATTCGCAGGTCAATTTCCTCAAGGACGAGTTCGCGTACCGTACTGAAATCAGAGGGATAAGAGGCAAATTGATTTACATGGCTATAGCTCTCGGCGTGATTCTCGCTCTTTTCGTCTTTGATGGGATCGGCCGTTACCGGGCAAAAAAACAAAGTTATGTGGCGCTAAGAGATGAGGTTCGAGGGGTCTTCAAGGACACTTTCCCAGAAGTGAAACTGAATGGAGGGGAGAGGCAGCAAATGAGAAACAGAATCCTGGAACTTCAGCGGGAGTCTCAAGCGCTCATTTCTCTAGGGGCATCACCGGTGACCGCGATCGACCTGATTCGGGAGGTTACCGAGCGGATACCACCCGGGATAGAGGTGGATTTGGACGGATTTTTCTTTGACGCTGAGAAGGTACGCCTCAGTGGCCGAACGGACTCCTTTGAGTCGGTGGATAGAATTCTGAAGGCCCTTGAGGAGTTCCCCCTGTTTGAGACTGTCTCTCTTTCAAACGCCAGAGTAAACGCCAAGGATAATAAGGTCGATTTTCGATTGTCAATATCACTGCGGCCCCTATAGGGATAACAAGATGATCAGGATCAATCTGAGGGAACGGAGGATTCTTCTTGCGGGTGGGGGGATCGTTGCCATCCTCTTGGCATATCTCCTGGTTATCTCTCCCTACATGGCTGCCATGGGACTCTTGGACAGGCGTATCAGGAGCAAGACTGGGGAGTTGGAAGAGGTTTTGGCCTTGCAAGAAGAATATTTTCGCCTCAGAGAGAGCATGAGAATTCTGGAGGATACGATCCGCTCAAGCCCAGGGTTTTCTCTTCTATCCTTTCTGGAAAACCTGGCAGCTAAGAATCAGATCAAGGCAAAGATCGCCTATATGAAGCCCCTGCCCACACCTGCCAGTGAGAGATACAAGGAGACTTCGGTTGAGATGAAGCTGGAGACCCTCACGCTTAAAGAACTCGTCGACTTCCTATACCAGGTGGAGCAGTCCGCGCAACCTATCCGAATCAAAAGACTCAACATTGCGAAGAAGAGGGCAAACGCCCACCTCGATGTCACACTTCAGGCCTCAACATTTGAGCCCTTGAACCGGTAAACGAGTCCTGGCAGGGGGAAATCTGAAATCTTTGGTGCGAGCGCCCCGCAGAGGATCTAGCCGGCATCTTCCCCGAGTTATGAATCCAAAAATCCGCCACCCTTGGAAGGTCAGCCCTCGAGAGGCACGCCTCATCCAGAGACGTCTCAGGAAACAGCTCTTCCTCAGCCCGATCGGTCGGAGAATTCGGCGGGTGGGAGGTGGGGATGTAGCCTACGCCAAAGAGGACGATCGCCTGTTTGGGGCTATGGTGGTCCTTTCTCTCCCAGATCTAGCGGTGGTGGATGAGGCCTGGCATGTGGGGAGGGTCGATTTTCCCTACATACCTGGGTATTTGAGTTTCCGTGAGGGACCAATTCTTCTGAAGGTGGCGGAGAAAGTCCGTCATCGTCCAGATGTTTGGATTTTCGATGGTCAGGGAATTTCCCATCCGAGAGGTATCGGACTGGCCGCTCACATGGGCCTTCTGATGGATCGTCCGTCGATCGGGTGTGCGAAGAGGCGACTCCTCGGGCATCATAGCGAGGTGGGGCTCCGGAAGGGGGATTTTGAAATTCTTCGATCCGCCGGCCAGTCTGTGGGTGCGGTCGTCAGAACCCGTCACGAAACGAAGCCGCTCTATGTCTCGCCGGGATTCCGTATCGATCTCGAAGCGTCAGTCGATGTGGTTCTTAGGGCCTGTGGGAAATATCGTATACCGGAACCCCTCCGCCAGGCCCATCTCCTGAGTAAAAGGATCCGGCGGGAAAAAGGATGGGGTTGAAGGAGCGTCCGCCTTGATCTTGAGGCTCAGACTACCGCCGCCGGAGGTTTGAGGATCGCTCCGCTCGAGGTTTGAGGCGAAGCGCCTCTTGCCTCCAACCTTAAGGCCCGTAGGGCCGATCCTCTAACCTTTTATCGCGGGAGGACTTTGAGGTATTTGCCAATCCGCTCCATGGCTTCAGTGATATTCTCCATGGAGTTGGCGTAGCAGAAGCGGAGATATCCCTCTGCATTGCTTCCAAAATCGATCCCTGGAGCCACCCCGACACGGGCTTTCTCAAGCATATCGAAGGCAAATTCGTAGGAACTCTTCGTGAACTTTTTTGCATTGGCGAGGATGTAGAAGGCGCCCGTCGGTTCCGTGGCGATTCCAAAGCCGAGTTCTCTCAACCCTTTGAGCATCTGGATGCGTCGTTTGTTGTAGGTCTCGACCATAGCCTGCACATCGGCTTTTGCCTTCTTAAGCGCAGCAATCGCGCTCCACTGAGCCAGCGAATTGGCTGAAATGAAAAGATTCTGCTGGATCTTCTGCATCGGGCGGACAAACTCTCGAGGAGCGACGACATACCCGAGGCGCCAACCGGTCATAGCGTAGAGTTTCGAGAACCCGTTGATCACGAAGGCTCTGTCTGTGAACTCCAGGATCGAATGAGCTTCGCCTTTGTAAATTAGACCGTGATAGATCTCGTCCGAGACGATGTAAGGCCCAAGCTTGCACAGTCTGGTCATCAGCTCTTGGGTCATCACCTGGCCCGTGGGGTTCGAGGGTGAATTGATCACGATTGCTTTCGTCTCTGGTGTGATGATTGACCGAAGGATCTCAGGCTGATACTGAAATCCCTCCTCTTCGAAGACGTCGACTGGAACTGCCCGAGCATCGACGAACCGGATGATGTTCGGATAGCACGGATAGTAGGGGTTGGGAATAATCGCTTCGTCTCCTGGCTCCAAAAGAGTCGAGAAAAGAAGCAACATGGCCGGCGAGGTTCCTGAGGTGACAACAATCTGGTCGGGTGAGATTTCTATCCCATAGCGCTCCCGATATTCATGGCAGATCGCTTCCCTCAGTTCGATAAGGCCGAGGCTCGCCGTATAATGGGTTTTCCCATCCTGCATAGCCTGGAGACACGCTTCTTTCACACATGGAGGGGTGTCGAAATCCGGTTCCCCGACCTCGAGATGGATGACTTCTCTTCCACCATGTCTCTCCATCTCCTCAGCCTTTTCCATGACCTCCATGACGATGAATGGCTGGATTTCTCTCCCTCTTCTCGAAGTCATCGCTGACGTGCCCCTTTCTCGCCTTATCGATCTTTGCCAGTGTTTTGCTCGCTACGTACAGGTTGGAATTTAACTGATGTGACACCCATGGCGATCCTTCAGGGTCTCGTGAGCCTGCGTTATTCACGAATCTTTAGGATTCGTGAATGAGCACCCGCAGCAGGTCAAAAATCTTTGTTGCAGGTTTCGACAGGTGCTTCCCCCCGCTCAAGGCAAGTCCCGAGCGGCGGCCTGAGAGGGCCGTCGTCGAAGTTCCTCGACAAGCTCGGAACCCTGAGGAGACTCGAAGGGTCCCTCGAAAGGCTCGGAGCGGAATGTTCATGGAGCCAACTGGGATTCATGAACAATCCGGGCTAGGGGTGGTTCAATCGGTCTGTAACGCTAAGTGGAACTTCGCTAAATGCCTGACCTCGCACGGTGAGGAGGAAGGGGGTCTTTATTGCATTCCCCGAGGGGTCAAACCCCTTGAAACCGGAGATACCAGGGAAATCCCGCACCCTGGAGAGTTCGATCCGCATCGCCTCTCTCGACAAGATCGAATTGGTTTCCAAGAGGGTGACAAATACGTTCGTCGCATCAAAGGCTTGAGCTGCAAGAATGGTTGGTTCCTCAGGGAAGGTCTCGCGAAACCGATCGACAAAATCTCTGATGACGGGAGATCGGCTGTCCTTGAAAAACTCGTCGACTAACAGGGCCCCTTCGACGAATTCGCCGGCCTTCTCCAGAAGACTGAAATCGTTCCAGGTGTTCGTTCCTAAGAGGGTAATGCCGGACACATTGTAGTAGGCCAATTGAGCGGCGACCAAGGCGACCCGGTCGGCCTGGTCTGGAATAAAAATGCCGTCGAATTCGATGACGGGCTCGTAGAATTTCTGATCCTTCCTGCCAATGGTTTCTTCATCTTGGATCTTGAACATTTGCTTGATTTCACGTCCAAAATCCATCTGGTTGTTCCCATAGCTCTCTAAAGCCACAACGTCTCCCCCCTGGCGGTACACCTCGTCAATGAATAGACTACTCAGGGTTTTCCCGTAACCATCATCGGGATAAAAGACCGCGAACCGGTAGGCTTCCAGATACTGGATCGCGTAGTTTACGAGTGCCCGAATTTGGAGAGGATAGGAGAGGCCGATTCGAAAGACAAAGTCGCCCTCCTGGGCGATGTCTTCCTTTGTGGTGAGGGTAACCAAGGGGACTCTGAGTTCCTGGGCTTTTTTTGCCGCCGCCTCTGAAGTTGCTCGAAACAGGGGACCCACAATACCCATCACTCCCTCCTCGTGAACAAGCTCTTCCACCGCACGGACAGCTCCCTCCGGAGATGATTTCGAATCCTTGATAATGAGGCGAATGTTGATCCGTTCGTATTCCGGTTCAAAGGCATGCACGGCCAGCTGGATCCCATTGAGCGAAGGCTCACCGACTTGTGTGGCGCCCTTCCCACTCAGTGGGAGGATGCATCCGATGACATACTCGTCTGGGAGAAATCCCTCAAGCTCTTCCACAAAGGCTTCCACCTCTGGGAAGAAATACTCCTGACTGTGAAACCGAATGACCTCTGCAAGGATCTGTCGGCTCTGTTCGATCTCACCCGCTTGAAAGAGAGCCTTGGCCAGAAGGAACTTGGCGTAGCCCTCCAGGTAGGTGTCTTGGTAGATATAGGCAACTTCCCGCAACTCTGCCTCTGACAGCTCTTCCAAGAGCACCTGGCGGATTCTCTCTTGGAACTCATCCTTCAGATCCTCTCGATCCGCCACTTCGAGCGCTTCAAGATACCATTTGAGGGTGTTGAGCGGCCTGTCCAGTTTCAAGTAACTTTCTGCCATAAGCGAAAAGATCTTAAGTTGCCGGGGTTTGGGAAGATCAAATCCCAAAAGTTTCCTCAGCGTTTCTATCGTCTCGGCGGGCTGGTTCAAACGATCGTAGCAGAGTCCGAGACGGTAGCGAGCCTCATTCTGGACCGGGCTGCTCGGGAAATTTCTCAGGACGTTTTTGTAGATTTCGGCAGCCTCCCGAAATTTCTCTTGGGAAAAGCTTTCTTCAGCTAGCCTCATCAAGGTGGATTCATCGAATCGCCTCACGGAGGGACCACCGGTTGGGGAAGGCCTCCTCCAGGTCTTCTCTCCTGGGGCGCATCCGACGAGGATAAAGGTCGAAATGCTGAGACAAATAAACCAGTTCGCGGTTCGTCTTGTCATGTCATAACGTCTCCAATACGGTAGCGGGATCGGGTTTCGTTCTCTCAGGACGTCTATGTCTTAAGCCCTGGGGTTCATTGAACACAGTCTCTAGATCTCTAACTTCTTGAGATATCTAATAACCTCTTTTGCAAGGTTCGGATTGTCGATCAGCACGGAGAGTTCATGGTTGTGGAAAAGGGCACTGTGTGTCAGATTGTGGCTTCCGATGAATAGGAATCTCTCGTCGATGACAATCACTTTGGTGTGGGTCGTCGTGTCTGGCGAATCGAACAACACCTGGACACCGTGTCGCCGCAACCGTTCCGAGGTGGCGAGGTTTACTCGATTTAATGAGTCCTTCTTTCTATCCGTTCTCTCCAAAAGCACCCGCACTTGCACTCCCCTGTGCTGGGCCGCAATGAGCTCTTCAAGGATCATATTCGCACGGTTCGAGCCATCGGGGCTCGCCTTAAACAGAAACATGGAGACCACAATCTCGCGATTTGCATCTCCAATGTGGTCGCACAGGACGTGGAAGAACTGGCGATCCGTCAAGAGTCGAACTGCGACCTCACCCTCGCTATGGATAAGGGCCGTGGTCGTTGAAAGGAGCAGGAGAATAGTCAGGCAAACAGACACTAAGATTCTCAAGGCGTTGCTTCCTCCTCTAGATAACAGATGTCTGGTAGACCTCTGTATTTCTCGTCAAGATCGAGGCCATAGCCGACGACGAATCGATCTTCGATCTCAAACCCGACGAAATGGATCGGAACGTCCACCTCGCGTTTCGCCTTCTTATCCAAAAGGGAACAGATCTTTATGGATTTGGGGCTATGGGTCGAGAACCTCTCCACCAGAAATGCAAGCGTCCAGCCCGTGTCAATGATGTCTTCGATAATCAGGACATCCTTCCCACCGATCGCGATTTCAATGTCCTTGGTGATCCTCACATTCCGCGAAGAAACTTGCCCGGAACCATAGCTTGCAAGACGAACGAAATCGATCTCCACCGGGATATCCAGTGAGCGAATCAGATCGGACAGAAACACAAAGGCGCCTTTCAAAATACAGATGAGGACCAGTTTTCTCCCACTGTACTCCTCGGAGATCCTCTTGGCGAGATTTTGTACGGTTTTGGAGATGATGGCTCGATCCAGCAGGACCTTCGGCTGAGAGAATGGCATGGGAGAGGATTCCCTCTAGAGTTCTTTCATCATGTGAAAGCCGGAAATCCTGGCGACTATAAGAAGGATTCTTGGATTTCGTTGGAGATTAACATTTTCAGAGAACCCTGTCAAACAAACGAAGCGTCCCTTGGGACATGAGCTTATGAAAAACCAACTCCAAAAAAAGGCTTGACAAAGAATCTCTTTCGGGATTCGCCACTTCTGTTTTCGCAGGAACAAGTCTCCAGCCCCTATCCTTAAACCTATCTGGATCCCCTGTCCCGCCGCGGGCGGGATCGTTGAGGAGTATCGAGATCCCCTGAGAGAGACGTCGAATCGTAAAACAAATCAGGATCCTCTGGAAACAAATTGATAGAGTTTAGGGATTTCTCGGTCGTGTCGTGGGCTTGAAATCTCCCAGATTATCGGGCATAGATAACGAGTAATGGAAACGCAAACCGCCAGAATCCGTCAAATCACGGTGATCCACTCTTTGATGTTCATCCTGGGTTTTTCGACAGTTTTTGTGAGCCTGGGCGCCACTGCCACCTATTTCGGCAACCTCCTGGCGATCTACCAGTATCACATCATGAAGATCGGGGGAATCCTCATCATCATCTTGGGAATCCACTTTACGGGGCTCATCAGTATTCCTTTTCTCCAGATGGAGAAAAGGTTTGAACTTAGCAGAAAGCCGATCGGTTATGCCGGTTCCGTGGTTATCGGTATCGTATTTGCTGCGGGTTGGACGCCCTGCATCGGTCCGATTCTTTCCACGATCCTGCTCTATGCGAGCACGACAAAACACCTCAAACAGGGAATCGTCCTCCTCATGATGTACTCCATAGGATTGGGTCTTCCTTTTCTGCTGGCTTCTCTGGCCATTAACACCTTCCTCTCGTACTTTGACTGGTTCAAGAGATACTTGAGAATTGTCACAATCATAAGCGGCTGCTTCCTCATTCTTATCGGTATCCTCTTCGTCACCGATCGCTTCACGCTGTTGAATATGTACCTGAACATGATTTTCCCGATCAGTGGGGAGGAGATCCTAGGGGGTGATACACAACGGCTCGGTCTCTTGATTGCCTTCGTTGCGGGTCTGCTTTCCTTTGTTAGCCCCTGCGTGCTCCCTCTCATCCCCTCCTATCTCTCTTACATGACCGGAATTTCCTTCTCGGAACTCACCCGAAAGCGCTAGAGAGACCATTTGGAGCCAATTTCTTATACGTTCTCATATGCGCCTGTTTTCTATGACTCTGGATTCTGATGGCACCAGGAGCCACGGCTGAGATTCGCTGCGGAGCCAAAAAGATTGTAGAGTCCCGCTTTGCGGGATTTTTTGTCAAACGGCACCGAACATATAGGAATCATCAGCTACTTTAGGGCAGGCTCAAGTCTTCACCGAACGATGAACGAACCTGAATAGGCCCCTTCTGTTGTGTCTCAGTGGTGTACAGTGGCAGAATACTATTGACGAATGCTCAGGAGCGTGATCAGCCCCGCTCCTCCGAAGAGGAGATGGGGAGACCAGGCGGAAAGAAGTGGGGGAAGAATCCCTGAATGGCCGAAGGCTCGCGAGACAGAGAGAAGAATCCAATAGGTTAAGCCAATAGCCAGGCTAATTCCAATCCCGGCGGCAAATCCTCCCGTCCTTCCTGTCTTCAGGGCAAAGGGTATACCGATAAAGACCATGATCAGATTAACAAAAGGGAAGGAGAGTTTAATCTGTAAATCGACGACGTACTTGGTCGCATCATATCCGGCCTTTTGGAGACGTCTCACGTAACGTTTCAGTTCCCCGTAGCCCATCTCCTCCGTATCTTTTTCGACCTTTCTGAGTGTCTCAGGGGTTATGTTCATGGCAAAAGCCTTCTGGCGGTGAGTTTCGACGGTCATCGATTCCCTTCCGTGAAACCTGCGGATTGTCACGTCCTTGAGCGTCCATCGATCCTCCTCCCACACCGCGTCATGAGCGTCCACTCGCTCGCGCAATCGGAAGTTGGGACCGAAGAGATAGATCGTGATGCCTTTGAGGGTGTTATGGTCTGGATCAAATGCCTGAAAATTGTAGATCGAAGAATCGTCCCTGTACCAGATATTCAGGTTCTTAAAAGATGCTCTTTGGTTGCGTTTGAGAACGTCCACATCCATGATGTATTGGGATTTTCTAAAAGAGTAGGGAGAGAGGTATTCGTTACCAAAAAAGTTGATGAAAGCGATTGCGAGTGAGATCAGGATAACCGGCCGAGTGATCCGATAAAGGCTGATCCCGCTTGCCTTCATGGCGGTAATCTCCATGTGGCGGGATAGGATTCCGAGGGTGACCAGGGTCGATAGCAAGACCGCAAGGGGCAGGGTTTGAAATGTAATGATTGGGGTTTTGAGGAGATAGTACCAAAGGACGAGTCTCAGGGGAGCGCTATGTTCCAACAACTTGTCCACAGACTGGAAAAAATCGATGACGAGATAAATCACGTTGAAGGCACAGACCGATAGGAGGAAAATGATGATGAATTCCCAGGAGATGTAACTCGAGAGGACAGAAATATACCGGTACCGCCTAAACATGTGGCTTTTTTCTCACGCTTCACGGGGATTGTCAAGTTAGGGCCGATGCTTTCTGGAAAGGATTCTCTACGGTACCCAAAGATCTTCGTGATGAGGTCAGATGACAAACGACGGACACGGCTTCGCAATAAACAGGATTCTTGACATGCCTCAGGCGATGTGGCTAATATATAGCATGGCGCGGGGTGGAGCAGTCCGGTAGCTCGTTGGGCTCATAACCCAAAGGTCGTAGGTTCAAATCCTACCCCCGCTACCAATGATTTAAAGGGGTTGTGACAGAAACGCAACCCCTTTTTGTTTCTCCTGTTGCGAGTTCCCACCGGAATTTCACCCTCCCGACTTGCATTTACCTTGCTCCGGCGGGTTTGATTTGCATTCGAAGTCATGCGTGATTTGGACCGGGGGGAGGGTCCAGAACCAAAGAGAAGGGCAGGGGGGTTTGGACCCTGCCTTTGACGTCTAAAGCCCCACGGATGTGCCGCAGATTCCGAAAGCCGTTCCCATGCGCACTCGGTAAATGTGATTTGTAGGTTTGGCTGCGATCCACAATCCGGTGCCGATAACAAGCGGTCGACGAATGAGGCAAAGTTGAACCAAAGAATGCGAGGCAGCGCGGACTTTACGATAAAACCTTCAATTCCTACCAACGACTCTTGAGGGCAAAATACGCTCAATGCAAAGGGAATGTCCTAACATACCGTAATTATATGGTTGCTTAGTTAGTCATTTTGCTCTTAACAAAAGCGATATAGGATGTTGCCGCTCCAATTTAGCAGATATTGTCCTATAGCATATCGGAACGAATGACATATCTGACGGCGATGAAGATGTGAATGAAATTGAAGCGACTCTGGATAGTATTGACCATTACGAAACTGATAACGGGACTTGCATCACTATATTCCTGGCGCGGATCATCATTGCTTACTATCACACTGTCAAAATCAATAGACCGGTTATTTGGCCTACCTTTTTGATGTAAAGTTTTTGGTTTCAAGTGCTTAGTTCAAGTAGCCATGTTTCCAATCTCTCGAAAAAAGTGGAAATTCGCTTCCCTTTTTATGAAGTTCGGTATTCACTGATTTGCATCTACATTTTGGTGTAAAGGTTGTTAACTATTTGAAATCAAAGTAAAAATGCTAAGCCGTTTCGCCTGGCATGCTTCCTGCTCTCCTAGAAGGTTCAGTCTAATGATAACCATAGCTATTGTTTGCTCTTAAATATAGGAAACAGACAATTGGTGGTAATTCCTGAGTTCAAAAGAAGGAGGGAACAAAGATGCTTTATCAACGGAGAGTCTGCTTATGTGTGTTGATTGCATGTGTGCTGGGTCTCGTTTTTCTCTCAACCACCTCAGCACGTGCCGACTGCCCAGAGGGCCTGACATCCTACTGGACGCTGGATGAGACCAGTGGGTCTACTTACGTAGATCTTGTGAATCGCAAGGATGGCGTGGGTAACGAAAGTCCAACACCGGCTAATGGGTTGGTATTCAGCGCCCAGGATTTTGACGGTAGCACTACTGGGATTGATGTGGAACCGGATGATTCCTTTGATTGGGGCATAAACGAAAGTTTCTCTATCGAGTATTGGGTGAACGATTCGAGTTCCAGCCTCAATAGTAAAGTCGTCGTCGGCAGGGATGACACTTTGAAAAGTAAATTGCACTGGTGGACCGGATTGCGGCCAAGCGGCGAGGCTAATTTCACCTTGCGAGATGCGGATGGTGTTATAGCGGAAGTGGAGGGCAAGAGAGTAAACGACGGAGAGTGGCATCACGTGGCGGCAGTAAGGGATGCTGATACGGATCCAAAAGAAATTCGCCTCTATGTTGATGGTGTCGAGCAGGCCTCGGTTGATGCGGTTGACTATACTGCCGGATTCGACTCGGAGAAGGCTGAGCTCAACATCGGGTACCTAAACAGAAAAGATGATCCAGAGCGCCACCGTTTCAATGGGACCCTGGACGAGGTGGCCATCTACAATCGGGTGCTTTCCCCGGAGGAGATTTCGCAACATTACAATGAGGGACTGTCATATTGCGGGGGTCTGGCTCGATACTCCCTCACGGTCAATACAGACGGGGGCGCGGGTACAGGTACAGTGAATCCTGATGGTGGCGTCTATCATGAGGGCACCACAGTTCTGTTGACAGCTGACTCCGCTACGGGTAGTGCGTTTTTCGAGTGGAACACCGGTGGCGATCTGAGTGGCCATGCCAATCCTGCGGCCATTGCCATGACCGGGGACAAAACGGTCACGGCCGCTTTTGAGCCGGATTTTGATGAAGACGGTGTGTGTGACCTGGAAGAGCAGGGGGGTGATGGTACTGTCCCAGATTACGACGGAAACGGTGACTTAATCGCAGACAGTGGGCAGCAGAATGTGGCTTCTATGTATACTTATGACGCGCGGAATTATGTGACTCTGGAAGTCGAAGCTCCTGGGATACTCTCTGATTGTCGGACCGTTCCCCCGCCTCCTAACGGTCCAGCCGGGATAAACTTTCCTTACGGATGGTTCGGGTTTACCGTAGAAGGCGCAGCGGTTCCTACTGCTGAAACCACAGTGAAACTCTATCTGCCTGGGGCCACCACAACCTATTACAAGTACGGTCCGACGACTCCAGGTGACCCCACAGAGGAGTTATATGAATTCTTGTACGAAACGGGTCCGCCCGTCGTAACAGGAGCAGAGATCAATGGAAATACGGTCACCCTGCACTTCATCGACGGCGAGCTAGGAGACGACGTCCTTGGTGTCGCCGACACGGAAATCGTCGACCAGGGCGGCCCAGGTGCACCTGCTGGTGGCGGCGCTGTCCCCGCCGGGGGCGGCGGCGGTGGTGGGTGTTTCCTCTCTATCCTACCCTACGGGTTCCGTAGGTAAGATTAGGTCCTACATTACACCGGTGGTAAAGCGAAAAGGCAGGTCATTTTGGCCTGCCTTTTTGTCTAATCCGTTGAATACGAGAAAAAGCTTTCAACCTGACGCGCCTGCTTAGAGGAGGTCTCTAGGCAGGATTTTTGCTTACCTCTTGGTTGAAATAGAGGGACTTCATTGACACCTTCAGGGTCTCGGCTTAGAATCGAAAAAGGACAAAACTTTCATACCCCGTGTGTGGGTCATGGCTCAAAGGCCCGTGAGCCTGGAAGCCTCGATTTCGGAGACCTCTTCAGCGTGGCAAGGAGGGTATGGCAATGAATGATCTTTTGAGGGAACACCTGCGGATTCCGGTATCGGCCCTGGAGGATGTGAATCAATTCTTACTGGATCCGAAGAACCCGTTGATCAACGCGATGCTTCAGGTTGTCGGTAAATATGGAACTCCCGAGGAGATTAACGCCAAGGCTCGGAAAGCCCGACACCTCCCAAACCTTCTGGGGCGACTTCGCGAACTGGACTCGCCCTACCTGAAAGAGATCGAATGGCTCGCAGCGGAGCAGGACCGGCGGGCTTTTATGTCAATCCCCGACTTCCGTCGCAAAGTGCTGGGCAGCCGGGTCGAAGAGATGACCTTTGACGAAAAACACGCCGTCACCCTGGAGATCAGTGCGCTTCAGTATTTTCCGTGGCTCATCCTTGAAGCCCAGCAAGCAATTGAACACCAAGAGGTCATGCCCGCTCGATACATCCGGGTTCGACAGATGAGGGAACAGGAATCCGATCAGGGGGATATCCTTGCGGTTGCCGCCGCTATGCAGATCATCGGGGCCACGTATGTGGAGACCCTGGATACGAAAGGGACTGATGGATCAAACGTTCACCTTGGAGGAGCAGAAACCATCACGGGCTACTTCGGGGGGGTTGGACAACCCAATGAGCACGCCCTGGAATGGGTCGATGAATTCTTATACTACTTCACTGAATATGGTATCTGCGAGGTCCTCAATATCAACCCCGGCACGGTGCTTCTCGGTTATATTCTGCATAAGCTCGGCATTGATCTGGAGTTCAAGATCTCGGTCTTTATGGGCAACGACAACCCTTACGCGGTGCTTTGGACGCTGATGACCGCTCGGCTATTCTCCCGGGAGGACGGCTCGAGTCCTCTGGTCGGTTTTAATCTGAGCAACTCTGTAAACGTGGAGACCCTGAAGCTGAGCGGCGAAATCCGAAAGACCCTCGGCCTTGAACGTCAGGTTCGGATCGAGCATCACATCACCGAGACGTGGAAGAGTATTGTCCGCCAGCCCTATGACCGACTCGACGACCTGCTGGAGGTGGCTCCCATCGTGCCGAATATATCCGCCAAGCATGAGGGAGGGGAGCCGGGAATTGAGCCTACACGTGAGCATCCTACGGATATTCTCGACTATTTCCGGGACAAGGAGGAGATCCTCTCGTCGGGGGACATGCCGCATCTAGAGACAAATTACCTGGATAAGCACGCAGCCGTGAACCGCACGGCTCAGGCCTTAACCGAGAGGGGATTGGCCTTTGTCGCAGCCTGGAACCTTCATGGCCGAGACTAGCTCCTAACCCCTGTCTAAGCTTCACCACAGAGGCACGGAGAACGCAGAGTAGGGGATCTTTTTGTTTGTCGGGAAATGCCGACAAACAAAAACCATTCGCCCTGTCGGGGGATTAGCGCCGATCTCTCTTTCCCGGGTGCGCCATGTAGGAGCGACCTTCCGTGTCCCGGCGGGCGGAGATTTTTCCAATGCCGGTATTTCTCGGCATTAGAAAACTATGCTTTCTCCGTGTTCTCTGTGCCTCTTCGGTGGGTAAGTTACGACTTAAAGGACCCGGTTTGACCACGAGGAGCTGCTTGACGGAAATTCTGGTTCGATTTTGGGACAGAATCAGAATATCTCAAGGAACTCTATCTTCCCGTCGCCAAATTGGGAGGCTGTCTCGGCGGCGATGGTCAGTCCTTCCCTGAGATAACGATCGGCAATTCCGGGTACTCCGTAGGCATAAAAGAGAACATGGCGCGTATCATCGCGCACTCGTGTCTTCTCGTCTGCCCCTTGGCAGAGCACGCAGACGATGTCTTTCTCATCCCGCAGAACAATTTCACCCGCCCTGGTCTGGATCGTACGACCCCCCATGCCCCGACATTTCTCACCTTCCTCGGCAAGGTCCAGGGTCAATTCCCCTTCAAAACGCTCGTAATCCGTCACGGCGACGAGAATGCCAGCACACATCTCAGCCATGAAGTGGACATCCACCATGAGGTTGTATCTCGGAAACCCGCTGTGGATCGTCCTTTGGAGATGCTTTCGCAAGGGACACTCATGATCGAAACGCTTAAAGAACTGGTTGTACGTATCGATACGTTCCGAAATCTCTGCAAGATTTTCTCTCTTTCTCATCTTCCTCAGAAGCTTTCTCTTGTACTGATCGAATCCGGGTGGATTCGTGGGATTCTGACAGCCAGAGATCAGGGTCAACCCGAAAGCCACGCGGGGGTAACGATCCATGTATGCTGACGATTTGGAGAAATGGACAACCATTGAATTCTCCTGACGAGGGGATCACGTTCAAAGAGGCTTTTTGCCTCAGATCGGGCTCCTTCTGTCTGATAGATCTTGAGGTCGATTTCAATCAAATTGACCTGGGGGCGTAACGCTTCTAGGAACTTTGGCATGAGAATCTCGGGTTGTCAATCATTTTCTGGGAGGAAAGCCCTCCTGCTCGAGGGCTAGACACGAATGCTTCAGCGACAATACCGGCAGCGAGACGGCAAATGTGGTAACTCAACATTCGGGAAGGGGTGGGACGGGTCCCTGTTTGGGTCGTCACTTACAAAAGTGATGGATTTTATTGTAAGATGGTTTATATATCTTAAACAATCACGCCTATGGGGGTAGGCCCGTGATAAGAGGAAGATGGCTTTTCATTTTCGCGGTTTTCTCCCATCTGGTGATCCCTTCGATATTGATTGCTCAGGACGGGCGGTCTGCAGCTCCGGTCGAGGTCTCCCCGGTCAGCAATGAGACAGTCGAAAAGAAGGTGACCCTTACCGGCACCGTCTTCCCCAGGACGAGGAGTGTCCTCGCGTCAGAGGTGGAAGGGCTCGTCGAAAAAATTTCTGTTGAAGAGGGCGATTTTGTGAAGAAAGGGGGGAAAATCGCCGAACTCGGCGCTTCGACCTACAGGCTGAGGCTCCAAGAGGCGGTTGCGGCAAAAAAGGAGACTGAACAGCGATACCTACAGGCTCAGGCTGATTTGAAAAGATCAGAGGAGCTGGTGGCCAAGGGTTTTGTCCCCGAGAAACAGGTCTTGGACGACCGTTTTAACAGCGTGGCGCTCTCGAAGAAACTGCGCCAGCACGAGGCTGAAATCGACCGCCTGGAGGATATGTTGAATAAAACCGAGATTGTGACACCTTTCTCGGGTGAGGTGTCTAAGAAACATACTGAAGTGGGCCAGTGGGTGGACAAGGGGGGTGCAGTCGTCACGTTGATCGATCTGAGCACGGTCCATGTTACCGTCTCCGTCCCGGAACGTTATATCCCAAAGCTGAGCGTGGGGCAGCCGGCGGCGGTGACGGCTGACGCTCTTGGAGCAGAGACGTACGAGGCTAGGATCCATGCAATCGTTTCTGAGGGCGATCCCGAGGCGAGGGTTTTCCCGGTCAAATTCGAAGTAGTCAACAAGGGATTCAAGCTCAAAAGCGGCATGCTGGCTCGAGTGAACTTTGGGACGGGATACTCTAAGACGGCCCTGATGGTGCCGAAGGATGCCCTGGTGAGCCGAGGAAGGGAAGCGGTCGTTTTTGTTGTCCAGGACGGGAAAGCGAAAGAGATCCGCGTGAGTGTCAAGGGTTATCATGGGAACAAGGCGGAGGTGGCGGGGGACATGACTCCGGATGATCTGGTTATCGTCCGGGGCAATGAACGACTTCGCGATGGGCAAGAGATTCGCGTTCTTCCAGGTAAGAAGGGGACATGAAAGTCGTCGAGGCTTCCATAAAATATCCGGTGACCGTTGCGGTCGGGGTGATCCTGATTGTGCTTTTCGGTTTTATCGCTCTGTTCCGTGTCCCGGTTCAGCTTACGCCGGAAGTCAAAGAGATCGAAATCACCGTTGATACCGTATGGCCTGGTGCCAGTCCCGAGGAAATCGAGCGAGAGATTGTCGACGAACAGGA
>CAYFYO010000016.1:0-55072 GCA_964347335.1 uncultured Thermodesulfobacteriota bacterium | reverse complement strand
ATGGGGTTGCGTTGGAATACGCACCATCGCCTTCCCGGTGAGATTGACAATAGAGTGAGTATTTGGCTTTATGAGATCTGGGTCGATTTTGACCTCTGACTCCTGAATTCTGATTTCTGTTCCCTTGCGCTCTCACTGACGGTAGAAAGCAACGATCTTCTCCACGACATAGCGCTGCTCCTCAATCGTGATCTCCGGAAAAATAGGGAGGGCCAGAACGGTCTGGGATGCCTCTTCCGATGCGGGGAAGTCCCCTGGGCGATGACCGAGGTGGTGATAACACTCCTGGAGATGAAGGGGAAGCGGATAGTAGATATCGGTTCCAATATTCTGTTTCTGCAAAAATTCACGAAGCCGGTCTCTTTCAGGGACCCGGATAACGTACTGATTGAAAATATGGCGGTTTTCGTACTGCGTGAAAGGGAGAAAAATGCCGAGATCCTGGCACTCTGCCTCTTGGAATAGCCGGTCGTAGACACGTGCATTCTGTCTCCTCCCCTCTGACCAGTGTTCCAGGTATTTGAGCTTGACTCTGAGAATAGCGGCCTGAAGGGCGTCGAGGCGACTGTTTAGGCCAATCAGAGGATGGTAGTACTTGGGTCGACTTCCGTGTGTTCGGAGAAGGCGGATCCTATCGGCAAGGTCACGGTCTTGGCAGATGACCATGCCACCATCCCCGAAGGCCCCGAGATTTTTGGACGGATAGAAGGAAAAACATCCAGATTCACCCATGGTTCCGGCGGATCTCGCGGGAAGGTTGAATGTCGGCTTATACAACGATCCGATCGCCTGGGCGGCGTCCTCAACGACACATAGGTCATACTCGCGGCAGAGTTCCAGAATGGGGTCCATGTCCGCGCACTGCCCGAACAGATGAACGGGTAAAACCCCGCGAACTGGGACGGTCTTGTCTCGTGTGACGGGCTGATTCTTCTTCTCGAAGTTGCATCGGGTTTCGAGGAACTGTTTCAGTTTATCCGGGTCGAGGTTGAATGTCCGCGGATCAATGTCGACGAAGATTGGGATACATCCCAGTCGAGAAATCGATCCGGCGGTTGCAAAAAAGGTAAAGGGTGTCGTAATGATTCCCTCTCCCGGCTTCAGTTCCAGCGCTAGAATGGAAATGAGAATGGCATCGGAACCCGAGGCAACGCCGACGGCATTGGGACTGCCACAATAGCCGGCGATCTCCTCCTCGAGTCTCTCGACTTCACGTCCGAGGATGAAGTTCTGACTCTCCAAAACGGTATCGACTGCCTGCGACACCTCGTCCCGAATGGTTTCATATTGCCGCTTCAAGTCTAGGAAAGGTACTTTCATTTCTATTGACCTTACTCGGCCGCAATGATCATTCGCTGGTGACCTCTCGGTAGAACTGATGGACTTTCATGAGTCTATGGAAAACATCATTGTGCCGACCCGAAGCCCCCTGGCCATTTGAACAATGATGGCCCGGTATGGTATAGCTTTGACTGCTTCATGTCAATGGAATAGAATTTGCTTGATTCCCCGGAGAAACGCGAATCCCGACTATCCTCCCAGTCGAATGAATCAAAATCCACGAGGATCTGTGCACCCAACGGAACCTATAATCCCTGACGATGAGGGAAAAGGCTTTCCTCTTTTTCCGACGGCCAGGTGCTTCCCATGAGTTCGGTCAGAGACCTTTTTCAGCAGATTCGTGTGCTCGATCTCTCCAACAGGTCGCGGCCCGTTCTGTGGCTCGCACGGACTTTCAGACTCTTCTACTATCTTTTTGAGGAGCTCGTGAGAGATAGGTGCCTCCAAACAGCCGCGTCCCTGGCCTTTACCACCCTGCTTGCCCTCGTACCCATTCTGGCTATTTCACTCTCCATTGTCTCGAGAGTGAAATTTTCACAGGAGTCTTTCCAGGGTTTCCTATTCGAACACCTTTTCCCGAGTATCTCGGCTCAGACAATCATTATGGAAACCATACAAAAGTTATCACAGAATCTCGCCACTTTCAGCGTGCTCGGACTTCTCTTTTTGGCCGTCATATCCGTGTCCCTGCTCAATACGATTGAGGGAACTTTCAACGCCATCTGGAGGGTGACCGAAAAGAGACCGGTGCTCAGCAAATTCTCTTCGTTTTGGAGCGTCATCACCTTCTCACCAATTCTCGTCGCCTCATCCATATTTCTCTCCGGAAAATTTGGTGAGACGGCGCTTGGAGGGGGCCTCCTCAGGTATCCCTATTTCCAAGTCCTGGCTAAATATGGCTTGCCAAACGCGATGATTTTCGCGGCGCTATTCTTCATGTACTTCATGCTTCCTTATACAAGGGTTCGCGTTCTGCCCGCAGCAGTCGGGTCGGCTGCTGCGACGGTTCTCTTTCAACTCGCTCGAAAAGGTTTTGAGTTCTACATCGTTAAGTTTGCCACTTTTGATCAGCTCTACGGCATTCTCGGAGCCGTTCCAGTATTTCTCCTATGGATCTACCTGTCTTGGGTGGTGGTTTTATTCGGTGCAGAGGTTGTCTATACCCTTCAGTATTACCGAACCTCCACATCTGAAAAACCGAAAGCCTCGGATGCCGGCATGTATGACGCATATTATGCCCTGCGAGTCGTTATGGCGGCGGGAGAGCGTTTTCTCCAAGGCGCGGAGCCGATTTCTGTAACCGTAATGTCAGAAGAGTTGGGTGTGTCTGTTGAAACCTTGGAGAACCTACTCATAAAGTTGAGAGGCGCCAAAATACTGGCACCGATCGATGAGACACAACAGGTTTATGTGCCCATGAGGGATCTCGGAGGCGTGACACCTGCGGAGGTTATTGAATCTCTTGGGGTGGAACCACTGGGAGTGCCTCCGCTTCTAGAGGATATTGAGAGTCATCGCATACGTGACCTGTTCACACGAGCTCGCGAGGCGGGGAATCAGGCCCTCATATCCACATCCGTGAGGGATCTCCTTGCGGCGGGTGGGGCAGAAAGAACCTTTGAGGACGAAGATCAGAGAGGAGTCTAGGCCTCTCTCACTTCCGGGTAAGGGGGATGGGGACGATGGTCAGACATGGAGACTCGGGATTACAGAGAAACGTTTCCCCCAATCTGGGATGAATCACCATCACGTCGTTAAGGAGAAGCAGCAACTGCAGAGAGCGATCCGTGAAATGTAGCGTGGCCTCTGGCGAATCCTCCGAGGCATCTGGGAGCTTGTGTCGGGAGATCAAAATAGGATGCCTATCCGAAAGCCGAAGGTCCTTAACGATGACTCTTTCTGGAGAAAAACCGATCAGGCCTTCTTGCCTGGGATCAGCTTTTCCAGGATCGGCTTGAACAGATCGATGGGTATTGGGAACACAGTCGTGGAATTGTTCTCTGTGGCGATCTCTGACAGAGTCTGGAGATACCGGAGTTGGAGCGCCATCGGGTATTCACTCATAACCTTTGCCGCCTCAGAGATCTTTTCCGCAGCCTGGAATTCGCCCAGGGCCCGAATCACCTTTGACCGTCTCTCTCTTTCCGCCTCTGCCTGCTTAGCCATAGCCCGCTGCATTTCCTGGGGAAGATCCACGTGCTTGATCTCCACCATGGAGACTTTAATGCCCCACGGATCGGTACTGCGGTCCAGAATGGTCTGAATCTCCCGGCTGAGCTTCTCCCTCTCTGAAAGGATCTCGTCCAGTTCAGCCTGCCCTGCGATACTTCTCAGGGTCGTCTGGGCGAGCTGGGACGTGGCATAAAGGTAATTCTCGACCTGGACCACGGCATCTGCCGGATTGACAACCCGGAAGTAGACGACCGCATTGATTTTGATCGAGACATTGTCGCGAGTAATGATGTCCTGAGGAGGCACGTCCATGACGATTGTTCTCAGGCTAATTTTCAGCATTCGATCGATTCCAGGAATGATGAGAAACAGCCCCGGGCCCTTAGGAGGCAGAACGAGGCGGCCCAACCGGAAAACGACACCTCGCTCATACTCCCTCGTAACCTTGATGGCTGTGGCTAGTATAATGACACCGAAGAGAATCAGAACCGGAAAAAACAATGGCATAGGTTTTCTCCTTTCGCGTGCTAATGTTTGATTTTCCTGACGATGAGTCTCAGTTTATCGACCTTTGTTACCTCAACCTTGTCGCCTTTTCTGATCTTATCATCACTTTCGGCGGACCATATCTCGCCATGGACAGCGATCTGTCCATCAGGTCGGAAGTCGGATTCGGCAATGCCAATGCTTCCCACGAGGCCTTCTATTCCCGTTGTCGGTTTCTTGAGGCGCGCCCGAATGGCCATGGTGACGGCAAAGACAAAAAAACCGGCACTCATCGCCACAGCCGGAACAACAACCTGCCAGGAGAGTTTCAAATATTCTGTAGGGTTGTCGATGAGCATGATCGACCCCAGGAGAAGAGAGATGATCCCACCCACGGACAGGAGACCATAGCTGGTGACCTTGATCTCGGCAATGAAGAGAATCACTCCGAGAACCATGAGTGCGAGCCCCGCGTAGTTGATGGGGAGAACCTGCAAGGCGAAAAAGGCGAGGATGATGGCGATGCCGCCGATGACCCCGGGCAGAATAGCCCCGGGGTTAGAGATTTCGAAATAGATGCCCATCATACCGAGGAGGAGCAATAAATAGGCGATCTGTGGATGGGAAATGACATCAAGGAGTCTGTCCTTCCATGTCATGGAAATCCGGGTGATGCCGGCCCCCTTTGTTTTGAGAACGAGTGTCTCCTTATCGTCAACGGTAATCTTCCGACCATCGAGCTGAATGACCAGGTCGTCCAAGCTTGGGCTAATAAGATCGATGACCTTCGACTTGAGGGCCTCTTCATCGGTGATCGAGACACTCTTTTCGACAGCCTCAGCAGCCCATTTGTCGTTCCGACCACGTTTCCTGGCGATCGATTTGGCATAGGCCACGGTGTCATTGACGATCTTTTCCATCATGGCCTTGTCTTGCTCTTTCCCTCCGAGTGTTACAGGATGGGCTGCGCCGATGTTCGTACTCGGTGCCATCGCAGCAACGTGGGCTGCCATGGTGATAAAGACACCAGCCGAAGCAGCTCTCGCGCCACTCGGTGCCACATAGACGACCACGGGAACTTGTGCAGAGAGCATCTTCTTGACAATTTGCCTCATGGATTCCATCAGTCCTCCTGGAGTATCCAGGATAAGGATCAGGCACCGAGCATCTTCTTCTTCGGCTTTGTCTATTGAGCTCACGATGTACTTCGCGGACACCGGGTTGATGATCCCGTCAACCTCGATCACATGAAGGCGTTCTCCCTCTTCGGTTCGTCCTTGAAGGGCCATGAACGCCGGACCTAAGAGAAGAAACGCGAGTATTGAAAAGATGGTAAGCCGGAATTTTCTCATGGATCTGACCATTTCTACTATATCGGTAACCTCTCCGGGCTGTCAATATGGAACCCTTGCGGGACGTTCCCGATTTTTCAGAGTCACGCTTCTCGCTCCTTTTCATCCTTCATGAGAATTTGATTGTTTGTCCACCCGATCCGCTTATCCCTTCGTTCCGATGCTCCACCGGTGGACCGACTTCAGCCCTTGGCGAAATTCTTCCGAAATGACGTTCGGAAACCGTAAGCTCTCCCAAAAATGGGCGAAGTCCCCAGAAGATTCTCGAGCTTCCGGACTTCTTGGATCTATCTTGTCGGCAACCGGAAGTAATCCCAATTTTGGCGATTCCCACGACGACATTCCTGGTTTTGCGGAAATCCCCGAGAAGCCTTTTTCAAAGTTGAAAGCGCATCAAGTCCTGAGCGATGACCAAAGGACCCTTGTAGGTCGACGCACACTGACTTTTCAGGTCGATTGTATCACAAATCGGGTATAGGTGGGTGAGCACGAGTTTCTTGCATCGCGACTCTGAGGCGATCCTCCCGGCCACGGAGGGGCTGAGATGGCCTTTCACTCTCTCTTCATCGGGGAAGGCTGATTCAAGAACGAGTATGTCCGTGTCGGCGGCGAGTTTGACAAGGTTTGGGTTGTAGTCGGTGTCTCCGGATAGGACCACTGCTCTTCCGTCTTCGGTTTCTACGCGGTAAGCGATACTTTCGGGGAGATGAGTCATTGGCTTCGTCAAGATACGAAAACCCGGGAAATGATGTGTGTCTTCCTCCGACTCCCTCAGATGGGTGGAGAATAGCTCAGACTGTATCCATTTGCCATACGTCTTGATAAGCGCATCGAAGAAGGTCGAAAACCCTTTGCCTCCGATGATGGTGAGGTCTCGGTCTCTTGGCGCCCAGTCATATTTGGAAGCGAACAGGAAAGGGACGAGGTCCGCTACATGGTCAGGATGGGTGTGGGTATAAAGAATCACATCTACGTCGTGAATGGTAATTCCCACCCGAAGCAACCTCTCGAGGGTTCCGCTCCCAGAGTCGATCAGGAGTATCTGATCAGAGATCCGAATCACCGAGGCGGGAGAACCTCGGGTGAGGGATGGGACACAGGTGCCAGACCCCAAAATGATCAGTTCCATGCCGTCATAACTCTGAAAAGGCACCACGTCAGGTGTAGGCGGCTGCAGAGAATTCTCCGTAAAATAGACGAGGTGAAGCCATAGTACCCCTAATCCTGCGAAAAATAAAGTCGAGAAGGATGGAAGTGTGTTGAATATCCCGGTGAATCCCATTGTCCACGAGCGATTTGCGGGAGAAGTGGGGATCCCCAGAAAGGAGACGAAGGACCAGAGACGAGAGACGGGAGACGGGAACGAGAGACCAGAGAGGAAAGACGAGAGACGAGAGACCAGAGAGGAAAGACGAGAGACGAGAGACCAGAGACGAGAGACCAGAGATGAAAGACGAGGGACGAGAGATTGTGAAACACTCCTCTTGAGAAATGGGGGACATCCTCTGAAATAAATCCTTGACTTAAGAGTCCAGTTGGAATATATTGTAAGTAGTTGAAAGCTTTGAGATTCCAGGAGTCACCTATATCCGAATCCACGGAAACCATACAGGCCTAAAACCGAGTCAGCGAAACCAAATCGAACGTCTCTACCGACGGAAAATCCATCCACGACGAATCATATCTACTGAGGTTGCACGTTCCCTCGCGCAGATTTCGTCAAAAATCGGCCGCCAGCTGGGAATTCTTGTCAACAGAAGAGGGAATGTGGAGTATGTGATCGTCGGGAATCAAAAGGGAATTCTCATCCCAGACCTTTCCCGGCACAGGGGTGGAGCGACCAGGCTCAGAGGGCTTCGGTGTATTCACACTCACCTCCGACAGGAGGGCCTCACTGATGATGATCTGACAGACCTGGCTCTTCTTCGGCTCGATCTGATGGCCGTATTATCCCCCAATGCACAGAGCGGTCTCGGAAAGCTCGACATTGGCTATCTGCTACCTGAGAATCCACGGGGACAACAGTGGGAAGTCTCGTCTTTTCCCTCACCTGCAAGGTGCGACATGGATTTTCTCAACTTTATTCAGTCCCTGGAGGGTGAATTTCAAAGGTCGCGAAAACCTCGAGATTCTGGGAGAAGGGAGGAGCGCGCTCTGGTTGTCGGAGTCTATGGGGGGTCTCGGCATGACGCCGAAGATTCGATGGAGGAGTTGAAGGATCTTGCCTGGTCGAGCGGTGTGACCGTCGTTGATACGGTGATTCAACGGCCTCATGAGATCGATTCCCGTTTTCTCGTTGGGCGAGGGAAATTGAAGGACCTCGTGATTCGATGTAATCAGCTGGGTGTTGACCTGATCATTTTCGACAGAGATCTCACACCAGCCCAGGTGGCAGCCATTGCGGACTTCATTGAAGTTCGGGTGATTGATCGAACCCAGCTTATCCTCGACATTTTTGCCCAAAGGGCGAGGAGTCGCGACGGGAAAGTCCAGGTCGAATTGGCTCAGCTGAAATACCTCCTGCCACGGTTATCCGGTAAAACGACCGCCCTTTCCCGTCTCGCCGGGGGGATTGGGGGAAGAGGTCCGGGAGAGACGAAACTGGAGATCGATAGACGGCGAGTTCGGGAGCGAATTCATGTTTTGGAAAAGCGGTTGAATTTTCTCTCAAGAGCGAGGAACCAAAGAAGGGCAAGGAGATTGCACAGTGGCGTGCCGATCGTTTCCATAATTGGCTATACGAATGCTGGGAAATCGACGCTTCTCAATTCCCTGACCAACAGCCATGTTGAGGTAGAAGACAAACTTTTCGCTACCCTGGACACGGCTACCCGGCGACTGCGTTTCCCTCGCGAGAGAGACGTGGTCGTGACGGATACGGTTGGATTCATTCGAAATCTGCCTCAAGATCTGATCGGTGCATTCCGTGCGACCCTCGACGAACTGCGAGATGCGGATCTCTTGATCCACCTCGTGGACATCAGTAATCCTCGATTTGAGGAACAGATCGAGTCTGTTCGGAAGATCCTGGTGGACCTCGATTTGATTCGTATTCCAAGGCTTCTCGTCTTCAATAAGGCGGATAAAGTGGACCCCCTCTTCGTGAACTCGAAGTGTAACCGCTTTGGTGGAGTTTCCATCTCAGCGATCGATCGAGCGACGCTCCCTCGACTCCTTGAGGCCATCGAGGGGACCCTTTGGAAGAAGGATTACGGTTTCGGCCTCTCTGTTGCCCCTCCCACTCCGATGCTCCCAAAGTGATCCACTTGGGGATTCTCACTCACTCCTGGGGAAGGACAGAGGAAAAAGAACCGAGGAGCAAGGAAAGGAACTCTCAGCAAGCATCTGTTATTTGTTACTTGTTATTCGTTACTTGCTACTTGTTACTTGTCACTTTTCATTCCGCCTAAGTCATTCGGCATTTGTCATTAGCCCTTGGCCCTTAGCCGTGAGCATTTAGTCTCTAGTCTCCGGTCTCCAATCTCTAGTCTCTCGTCCCTCGTCTTTCTTCTCTCATCTCTCGTCTCCCGTCTCTAATCTTCAGTCTCCAATCTCTGCGCTTTCGTCCTTCTGGGTGCCCCACCTGTCCCGCGAGTGGCCCAGGGACAATGGAGTTCACCAGGAAGTCAGGAACTTCAGCATGCGCTTCGTTGACAAAAATCAGCACCTCTGATATATGATGATACAAATCAAGGGATTCACGGCAGCCGTAGGGCGAGATCGGAACCAAAGGGTTCCCTTTTTTGTATTTTGACGAGGGCAAGGAGAACGGGGATGGCCGAGTTTGTAGAATCTTTAACCTTTGATGATGTTCTCATCCGTCCGGCGAAGTCGTCTCTGATGCCATCGGATGTAGACGTCTCAAGCTATCTCACCCGTGAGATTCATCTGAATATCCCGATCATCAGCGCGGCCATGGACACGGTTACGGAATCGAGGACGGCTATCCGAATGGCCCAGGAGGGAGGCCTCGGGGTGATTCACCGAAATATGACCATCGAGCGCCAAGCTTCGGAAGTAGATCAGGTCAAGAAGTATGAGAGCGGCATTATCGTTGATCCGATCACGATGCACCCAGATCAAAAGATCCGCGAAGCCCTGGAGGCCATGAATACCCACGGGATTTCGGGATTACCCATCACGATCGGAAAAAAGCTGGTGGGAATCCTGACCAATCGAGATCTCCGATTCGAAACGCGACTGGATGAGAAGATATCAACGGTGATGACCCACAAAAATTTGATCACTGTGCCGATGGGTATTACCCTGGAGGAAGCCAAAAGAATTCTCCATGAGAATCGCATTGAAAAACTCCTGGTGGTTGATGATAAGGATAACCTAAAGGGTCTGATTACGATAAAGGATATTGAGAAGATGACCCAGTATCCCAATTCATGCAAAGACGAACTCGGGAGGCTTAGGGTCGGTGCGGCTGTTGGAGTCGGAAAAGATATGGAGCCGAGAATCGAGGCTCTTGTCAAGGCGGGTATCGATGTCCTGGCCATCGATACCGCTCATGGCCACACCAAGAACGTCATCGATGCCGTGAAGTATGTCAAGGAGAATTATCCGGGGATCCAATTGATTGCCGGCAATGTAGCGACTGAAGAAGGAACGATCGACCTGGTCGAGGCCGGAGCAGATGCGGTCAAGGTTGGAGTCGGGCCTGGGTCGATCTGCACGACGCGCGTCGTCGCTGGAATTGGCGTCGCCCAGTTAACCGCTATTATGGACGCGGCGAAGGCAGCTGAGGGGGATGGAATTCCTGTTATTGCAGATGGGGGGATCAAATTCTCAGGAGATGTCACCAAGGCTCTGGCGGCTGGGGCGAGCTGTGTGATGATTGGAAATCTCTTTGCTGGAACAGACGAGAGCCCCGGTGAAATCGTCTTGTACCAGGGACGCTCTTACAAGGTTTACCGGGGAATGGGGTCGATTGAGGCCATGAAGCAAGGGAGTCGCGATAGATACTTCCAGGAAGATGAATTGGCATCAAAGCTGGTCCCTGAGGGAATTGAGGGAAGAGTTCCCTATCGCGGATCCTTGTCCCTTTGCCTCCATCAGCTCGTCGGCGGGTTGAAGTCTGGCATGGGCTATGCGGGCTGTGATGATATCGAGAGCCTCAGAAAGGAAGCGCGATTCATACGAGTCACCCTAGCAGGGCTGAGAGAGAGCCACGTTCATGATGTGATCATCACCAAAGAGGCTCCCAATTATCGGATAGAGTAGGGGGAAAGGGCCAAATTTGGTATGTTTTTTGAATAATAGACGTGACAATACTGCCCCGGCCCAGAGACTTCCCCATGAAAAAGAGTTCCCGTAAATTCATTCCCGTCCTGTTCTCCATCTACTTACTTTTGCTTCTTCCCGTCTCCTCCTCTGCCTTTTTCCCCCCGCGGGTGGATTCCTCCCGAGATCCCGAACTCTCGGGCAAACTGGGTCAAATCATTGGACCTCATTGGTTCGAGAGAAAGACGACGATCTTCACCGGGGAAGATGGGTTGGGGAAGGCTAAATTGGATGAGATTTACCAGGCCCAGCTCGACAGCGGGATCAGGAACATCCCTCTCCTCTCTCTTCTTCTCGTGCGTGAGAGCCTGAGGGCACTCGAGAGAGATGATCCCGAAAAGGCCGCTTTTTTGTGCGGCTATGCCAAGAGATTTGCTCCTGATTTCCCATCGGCTTATTTCACGATGGGTCGAATTCACTGGAGTCGCAATAAGACCCTGATTACCCTCGCCCTTAGAGAGTATGTGTGGGGAACATATGCGATTTTCAGAAATTTCAGAGTCCAGTTCTTCAAATCTCTCAACGCGCTCTATCTGATTTCAGGCGCCGGTCTCGTAACATTTGTTGCTTTCGCGTTGTTTATGGCGCTCAAATACCTGGTCATTCATATCCATGAGGTGAAAAAGGATTTTGACCTTACCCCACTGAAGCTTGCCTTGTTTTTCGTCAGGGTATTTGCCTTTGTTGTCCCAGTGCTTCTTCAATTGAATCTTCTCTGGAGCCTGCTTTACTGGACGATCTTGCTCTGGGGGTATTTAGCGAAAAGGGAAAGGCAGATGATCGTGGTCTTTCTCTTTTTCCTGGTCTATGTTCCATGGATTCTCCAAGGGGCAAACGACTTCCTAAGGGCCACCGACCCAACGATTCTGATGAGTTTGCATCAGGCCAACGAGACAAACTGGGGAAATGGGACCAAAAAGACCTTGAAGACCTGGGGCCAGGAAAACCCTGAGGATCCGGACATTCTGTTCACATTGGGGCTTCTGAACAAAAGGGAGGGGAATTACAAGGGGGCAGAACGTTATTACAAAAGCGCGCTTCAGCTCAATCCCAACTGGCCTGAATGCATTTCGAATCTGGGGAATGTTTATTTGAGCACGCGGAATTGGGAAGCGGCCATCACGCAGTATGAGCAAGCCATCTCCTTGTCACCTGGGAAGGCTTCCTTCCACTTCAACCTTCACAGAGCCTCCGCAACCGATTCAATTCTCGCTTCGGAGCGGGTCGGCCAGGCCCTTGATACGGCCCAGAATCTGGATCCAGGGTTGGTCGCCTTTTACACCGAAATCTATTCAGCAAACACGAATCGGTCTGTTGTTGACGATACCCTCGGTGCAAGTCGTTTGTGGAAAAGGACGTTTCAGTTCCTCGGTGAGAGATACAGCCTTCCAGAGGGAATCCTCGAGGCCTGGGTGAGGGCGATCCCTGGAAGATACGATTCCATCTATCCCGTCTTCTTCCTCGTATTTCTTCTGCTGTTTTGGGTGGTTTGCTCAAGGAAGACTTTTCCAAAGCGATGCCCGCTGTGCGGAACTCCGAGTATGAAGTTCTTCCCTCGGAGAATCGAGGGGGATAAGGTCTGCTTCGGTTGCAACCGTCTTTTTGTGAAGAAAGAGAGCATCGATCCAAAAATGAGAGAGAAAAAGATGAGGCAGGTGAGGAAATTCGAGAGAAGAAGGGGCATAGTCCGGGGTATCTTCACAGTCATCATACCGGGAGGCGGGCATATCTGGAGAGAACAGTCGATCAAAGGGGCCTTTTTTCTTTTCCTCTTCTTTCTCTTCGCGTTCAAGTTCCTCTACTGGCAGGGTATCATTCAGGATCCCTCTCTTCTCAGAGAGCCATCCACCTCTTGGAGTCGCTTGGCCCTTGGGTTTATTTTCGTGCTCTACTATTTTGCGGTCCTGAGAAGTGCGGTTCGCATAGAATCATAGGGGAGTCTTTCATGGGCTTACAGGGATCCCTCAGAGATTTCAGAATTACTGAGATTATTCAGCTCATTGGTCAGCAGTTCAAAACAGGGGCTTTTCACGTTGAAAGCAGTCGAAAGGCCGTCCAAGTCTTCTTCTTGGATGGTCTGATTGTCCATGTTCTGGCGACTCACCGGTCTAGACGAGATCTGCTCGGCGAGATTCTCGTGAAGGCGGGAAAAATCTCTCAGGAAGACCTCGAAAAGGTTTTGAAGGTTCAAGAAGAGACGCTCCAGTATACCGGCGAGATCATGGTCGAGTTGAAACTCCTGACGGAAGAGGAGATCGTGAGGGTTATTTCGACGCAGGTCTATGAGACCATTTACGATCTGGTTTCATGGAAGGACGGGAACTTTCGCTTCGAGCCTCAGGCCGTGGAGAGTTACAAAAAGATATCTATCGCCTTAAGCCCTGAGCACGTGCTTCTCAATGTCCTCCGGATGATTGACGAGTGGCCTGAAATACAGTCCAGAGTCTCGAACTTCTATGTGGTCTTTAACAGAGTCAAGCCACTCGAAAAAGACCCGGGGAAAATCTCTCCAGAGCAGCAACTGGTCTACGAACTCGTCGACGGAAAGACGACTGTCCAAGAGATTATTGATCGAAGTCTTTTGGGGAAGTTCAATGCCTGCGAGGCCATGGTCAACCTGTGGAATCAGGGTTATATTGAAAGGGTGGGTACCCGCAAACCGGGTCTCACAAAGATGATGGGGGCGAGAGTTGGTTTGCGGTCTCTGGCGGCCATACAGGCGCTCATCGCATATGTGATGATTTTGGCTGCCGGGGTGGTTCTCTTTCTTTTCATTAGACCGTATGTCCTTTCGCCGGAACGTCGAAGTGAAATCACGATTTCGGTTCCGCAGAGTTTCACACGCCAGGTCGCATTGGAGAGGGTCCGAAGGGCCTTAGCCGTCCACTACCTTGAGAATGGAGAGTATCCGGAATCCCTTCAGAGTCTCGTCAACCTGGGGCTCATTACTGCTGAAGACACACATTTTGAAGATGGAAGACGGGTTCGCTATCGACGGAGGGAAGAGGGGGGGTACACGCTCAGACCCTGAAGTTTTCTCGTCGGGAGCAGGCACGAGATGTCTTGCTCTCAATCGGGTGATCTTGTTCCTTAGGTCCCTTGCTCCGAGAGGGCAAGGGAAGGGGGTACACGGTTCAGGGAGACGCACTCCTGACTGGCGTTTGTTATTTGTTACTTGTCATTTGTTATTTGTCATTTGGCCTTTGTTTCCAGTCTTTAGTCTCTCGTCTCTCGTCTCTAATCTCTAGTCTCCAGTCTCTAATCTTTCTGGGAACTCCATCCCGCAGCAGGCGGAATCACTCAGAGACCGCAGGCTTCCACAAAAATGGGGAAACTCCTCCAGGATCCTCTATCTTGACCCCATGATTCCCTTGCTGGTAAACTGGTACTAAACCCATTTCCTTCAGGTCAGAATCCACGCCAGAATTGTGATTTCCCGAAATGGCCTCGGAATCGCCAAAAATGCCTTCCCCTTTGGCAATAAGGGCCCGAGCAATCGTGTTTCTAAAGGCGGCCCCATGAGCGTCGAGAAAAATCGAATACTCATTCTTGATTTCGGTTCACAATACACCCAACTCATTGCACGTCGAATCCGGGAGTTGCACGTCTATTGCGAAATCCAGCCGTTTAACACACCTTTGACGCAGATTGAGGCCTTCAGTCCCAAGGGGATAGTTCTTTCCGGTGGCCCAGCGAGCATCTACGAGTCGGGAGCACCCCAGTGTGACCGGTCTGTTTTGGAAATGGGAATTCCGGTTCTGGGAATCTGCTACGGGATGCAGGCCATGGCCCAGCTTTTGGGTGGGAGGGTGGCCGGTTCTTCTCAACGGGAGTATGGGCAGGCACGAGTGACGATCGACACGACGTCGGGTCTCTTCCGGGGAATCTCTGATGGAAAGGACAACGGGGAGCTATCTGTCTGGATGAGCCATGGGGATCATGTTGAACAGCTCCCGAAGGGTTTTGAAAGCATTGCGCGTAGCGAAAACTGCTCCGTGGCTGCTTTCGGAAATCCTCTTCGAAGGCTCTATGGTCTTCAGTTTCATCCCGAGGTGGTGCATACAACGCATGGCCTAGATATTCTCAGGAATTTTCTCTTTGAAATATGCAACTGTGAACCGACCTGGAGCATGGGATCCTTTGTCAAACAGATGGTAGAGGATATCACGAAGACCCTTGGCTCGGATCGGGTGATATGTGCCCTGAGTGGAGGTGTCGATTCTTCGGTCGTGGCGGTCCTTCTCCATCGGGCCGTGGGTGACCGATCGATTTGCATCTTCGTGGACAATGGGCTCCTGAGAAAGGGCGAGCCGGAGAGCGTGATCAGGGTTTTTCGGGATCACATGCACCTGAATCTTCACTACGTCGACGCCGAGGCGGTCTTCCTGGATAAACTCAAGGGCGTGTCAGATCCGGAGGAAAAGAGAAAGATCATTGGGAACGAATTCGTCTACCTCTTTGAGCGGGAGGCGCGCAAGCACGGTAACATTCGATTTCTCGCTCAGGGAACCCTCTATCCGGATGTCATCGAGAGTGTCTCATTCAAGGGTCCGTCGGCCACGATCAAGAGTCATCACAACGTGGGTGGGCTTCCGGATACCCTCAAGCTGAAACTCATCGAACCGCTTCGAGAGTTGTTCAAGGATGAGGTGAGACAGGTCGGGCGGGAACTGGGGATTCCAGAGGAAATCGTTACCCGGCAACCTTTCCCTGGACCGGGTCTGGCCGTCAGAATCATCGGTGAAGTTAACCGTGAGAGACTCCAGATCCTCAGGGAGGCGGAGGCGATTCTCACCGAAGAGATCATAAAATCCGATCTCTATCGAGGGATCTGGCAGGCATTCGCCATACTGCTGCCAGTCAAGACCGTGGGAGTCATGGGAGATTCAAGGACCTATGAACACGTCATCGCCATTCGTGCGGTGAGCAGTGTGGACGGAATGACGGCTGATTGGGTTCGTCTCCCATATGATATTCTGGGGACGATATCAAACCGGATCGTTAACGAGGTGAGGGGGGTAAACCGTGTGGTTTATGATATGAGTTCAAAGCCTCCAAGCACCATCGAGTGGGAGTGAATTTCGAGGTGGAAATGCATCGATCAGGTTTCGTTCATCTCCATTTACACAGTCAGTACAGTCTTCTTGATGGAGCGATTCGTTTTGAGGATCTTTTCAAGAGAGCTCGGCAGCTGAGGATGGATTCCCTTGCGCTGACCGACCACGGAAACATGTTCGGTGCCATAGAATTCTATCAGAAGGCAATCCAGCACGGCATCAAGCCGATCATCGGCTGTGAAATCTATGTGGCCTCTGGGAGTCGGCACGAAAAGAAGCAAGGCGGGAAAATATTCCACCTGACGCTGCTGGCAAAGAATCGAGCGGGTTATCATAACCTGGCGAAATTGGTCAGTCTGGCTCATATTGAGGGCTTCTACTACAAACCCCGAGTCGACAAGAGGCTGCTCTCCGATTACCAAGATGGCCTTTTTGCCTTGAGCGGATGCATGAAAGGGGAGATTGGTGGATCGATTCTGAACAATCATATGGACGGGGCACTGGAGGCGGCGCGACACTACCAGCAGATCTTTGGGGAAAGGTTCTTTCTGGAGATTCAGGACAACAAGGTAGAAGGCCAAAAACGTATCTATGAGGCAATGGGCGAGATCGGAGAAACGCTGGGAATACCTCTGGTTGCAACAAACGACTGCCATTATCTGAAGAGAGCAGACGCTAAAGCTCACGAGGTGCTCCTCTGCATCCAGACGGGAAAGAGCCTGAATGATCCCGAAAGGATGAGGTTCTCTTCCGACGAGTTCTATTTCAAATCTGCCGAGGAGATGCGGGGGGTTTTTCCCCAATATCCAGAGGCTATCGAAAACACCCTTCGGATTGCCGAACAGTGCAACCTTGAGCTGAGATTCGGAGAGTATCACTTTCCAAAGTTTACCCCACCCGATGGAAAGTCCCTCAATCTCTATCTCGACGAACTCTCTCGAAAGGGTCTTGAAAATCGGTTACAGCATATCCCCGATCCCCACGACAAGTATTGGACCCGGCTTGATAAGGAGTTGGAGAGGATCAAGGCAATGGGTTTTGCCGGGTATTTTCTGATTGTCGCTGACTTCATCAACCATGCGAAGGGCAAGGGGGTTCCTGTTGGCCCAGGCCGAGGTTCAGCGGCGGGCAGCTTGGTGGCTTTCGCGCTGCGAATCACGGATATTGACCCGATCCGGTACGGGCTTCTATTTGAGCGATTTCTCAATCCAGAAAGGATCAGTATGCCGGACGTGGATGTTGATTTTTGCATGGAGAGGCGGGATGAGGTGATCCAGTATGTGACTGAGAAATATGGGAAAGACAACGTCGCCCAAATCATCACATTTGGAAAGATGCAGGCCAAAGCGGTTGTCCGGGATGTGGGTCGTGCCCTGGATATGCCATACAATGAAGTGGATCGCATCGCGAAACTGATTCCCAACACGCTCAACATTACCCTCCAGCAAGCTTTAGATCAGGAACCCACATTGAGAGAGTTGCAGGAAAAAGACGAGCGGGTGCGAAATTTAATTTCAATCGCCCAGTCACTCGAAGGACTGACCAGACATGCCTCCACCCACGCCGCCGGTGTCGTGATCTCGAACAAACCGCTGAGCGAATATCTTCCGCTGTATCGTGGACAAAATGGGGAGGTCATGACCCAGTATTCCATGAAAGACGTCGAAAAAATCGGGCTGATCAAGTTCGATTTTCTGGGACTCAAAACCCTAACCGTGATTCGCAGGGCAGAGGAGATGGTGAGAAAGTACAAAGACTCGGCTTTCGATGTTGGAGCTATTGATCTCGCCGATTCGGAGACCTATCGACTGTTGAGTTCTGGAGCCACCAATGGGGTATTTCAGCTGGAAAGCATGGGGATGAAAGAGCTTCTGGTGAAGTTGAAGCCCGGGTTTTTTGAAGACGTCATCGCCCTCGTGGCCCTCTATCGACCAGGCCCTTTGGGCAGTGGTATGGTGGACGGCTATATCAAACGAAAGCATGGCCTCGAAGCTGTAGAATATGAGCTTCCCCAGTTGAGGGATGTTCTCGGTGAGACACATGGGGTGATTGTCTACCAGGAGCAAGTCATGAAGATTGCGACCCTGCTAGCCGATTTCAGTCTCGGCGATGCCGATGTTCTGCGCCGCGCGATGGGGAAAAAGATACTGGTGGAGATGGAAAAACAGCGGGAAAGGTTTTTGGAGGGAGCCCAGAAAAAGCATATCCATGTCGAGACTGCTGAGAGGATTTTTGAACTCATGGCGAAGTTTGCTGAATATGGTTTCAATAAGTCTCATAGCGCGGCCTATGCCCTCATCGCTTTCCAGACAGCCTTTCTGAAGGCCCACTACCCCGTCGAGTTCATGGCGGCATTGCTGACGAGTGACGTTGAAAGTACGGATAAGATCGTCAAATACATCGCCGAGTGCCGGGATATGGGAATCGAAGTCCTCCCTCCGGATGTGAATGAAAGCTGGCGAGATTTTGCGATCGTCGACGGAAGGATCCGTTTCGGTCTCGCTGCGGTGAAAAACGTCGGAACCGGAGCAATCGACTCGATTCTCACCGAGAGGGAAAAGCAAGGAGATTATGGCTCACTCTTTGATTTCTGCCGAAGAGTGGATTTGCGGCGAGTCAACAAACGAGTCCTCGAGAGCCTCATAAAGAGTGGCGCCTTCGATTTCACGGAAGCTTCCCGTGCCCAATTGATGGTGGCCTTAGACGATGCGGTGGAAAGTGCACAGAGTTTTCAGAAGGAGAGAGAGAGCAACCAGTTAGGGATCTTTTCTGGGTCGGGGGATCAGGACTCATGGATTGAGGAGCCCAGTTTACCGGAGGTCGAGGAGTGGCCCGAGAACCAACTCCTGGCATTCGAGAAGGAGGCCGTTGGCTTCTACATTACCCGTCATCCCTTGGCTCGCTTTGAAGAGGAAATCAAACGGCACACGCATGAGGATACGGTGAGTATCCTTGGTAAAAGAAACGGCAGTGAGGTAACGATTTGTGGGGTCGCCAGTTCTTTGAAGGAAATCCAGACCCGAAAAGGCGATCGAATGGCGTTTCTCTCCCTGGAGGACATGAAGGGTCTGGTAGAGGTGATTCTTTTTCCCGACGTTTTTCAGGCAAGCCTACCCTATCTGAACGACGATCATCCACTGCTGGTCCGAGGAATTCTGGATATGGAGGATGAAAACCCAAAAATCAAGGCAACTGAGGTTTTACCCCTCTCCCAGTGCGATGAAGCGTGTATTTCCAAGGTCCATCTCACAATCAGGAGCCCCGGGATCACTCGAGATCAGCTGGTCGATCTAAAAAAGATCCTTCTTGAGAACCAGGGCAAGAGTTCAGCCGTCCTCCATCTGATTGTCCCGAATCAAGGCGAGACGGTTATTCGCCTCCCCATAAAAGTTGAAGCATCTGCGGCGCTTCTGGCCTCTCTTGAAGAAGCTTTTGGTTATCCGATTGCCCATTTCGAGTAATCCCTTGATTCCGCTTAGGCGGTGGCTCGAATCCCGACTGTTGCCGATGGGCCACCAAATCCGAAGCACGAATTCCGAAATAGGAAACGAGCTTAAAATCACAAATTGAAATGCTTCAAGCCTCCGTCAAGTGTTCTGTCATTTGACATTGAAGCTTTGTTTCGGCCCGCGATCGACCCGGGGCCTGAGTTTACCGAAGGCAGGTGGGCCGTTTTAGGTTTTCGAATTAATGGGTCGCGTTCGTAAAGGTTGAAAATGAACACTGACCGCCGACGACCGACAGCTGAACCCTGAAGATTATTTGAGGCTTCGTATGGCACAAAAGGTTCATATTCTTCCCGAGGAGGTCGTGAATCGCATCGCGGCAGGGGAGGTAGTTGAGAGACCGGCCTCCGTTGTGAAAGAGCTCGTGGAAAATGCGATTGATGCTGAAGGAACCGAGATTTCGATTATGGTCGATCGTGGGGGATTGCAGCGGATTCGAGTTCTCGATAATGGAACGGGAATGGGAAGGACAGATGCGACCCTAGCATTCCAGAGATATGCGACGAGCAAGATCAGGGTCGGCGATGATCTAAGGACAATTCAGACGCTCGGATTTAGGGGCGAGGCTTTGCCGAGTATTGCCTCGGTGTCTCGGGTTAAGCTCGTCACGAAAGAGCAAAATTCGTTAAGTGGGACAGAGATCTGGCTGGAGGCGGGGAAGGTCAGAGAGACCCGGGAGGTGGGATGTCCGAGGGGCACAGACGTTGTGGTGGAGGATCTCTTTTTCAATACGCCCGCGAGGCGGAAGTTCCTCCGGTCGGTGACCACTGAGTTTTCACATATCATGGAGGCTGTCGTCCGCATTGCCATGGCTCACGGCAGCATTCACTTCAGGCTCTTTCACAACGAAAGGAGAATTCTCGACGCCCCACCGACAAAGGACAGGTTGGTCCGTATTGGAAGCGTTCTCGGCAAGGAAGTCTACAGAGCTCTCGGTCGGGTGAGAATGAAGGTAGATGCCCTTGGGATCGATGGATATGTGAGTGACCCCGGGTTCACCCGGCCCAACGCGAAGGGTATCTATGTGTATGTCAACGGACGATTTGTGAGGGATCGGACGATTCATCACGCCGTCATGGGGGGGTATCGAAATCTGATACCAAAGGAACGATATCCTGTCGTCGTTCTATTTCTAAAAGTCCCGCCATGGAGTCTGGATGTGAACGTTCATCCAACGAAAAGCGAGGTGCGATTCGCCTCTCCGAGCCTCATTTATCAAGGCGTGATCGGACTTTTTGATGACCTTGTGCGACGATCGGATAAGTCACTCCACGAAGAACCGACGGGTCCGGGGGAACCCCGCAAACAACCGATAACCGTCGAGGAGTCTGCACCAGGCTACGCTTCCCTTCCCCTCGACCCCCATCTCCCGCGTCGTCGCCAGGCTGAGAGGTCACGAGCGGAACTATTCAGGGGAACTTCTTCGTCGCTCAGGATTCTGGGTCAGCTCGACAAAACGTATATTGCCTGCGAATCCCCGAGAGGTCTCCTTCTGATCGATCAACACGCAGCCCATGAACGGATTGTGTTTCAACGGCTCAAGCAGGCGTTAGAGACTGGAGAACGACAGGTCCAGAGGGTACTCTTGCCTGAAACTGTGGAGTTTTCTCCGGTCGAATGGGAGACGGTCGAACGATATCTCCCCCAATTGGGACGGCTCGGTTTTGACCTCGAACCGTTTGGTCGGAACACGGTCGCGATAAAGTCGATCCCATCTATTCTTTCCGGGAAGAACTTTCGCCAGGTTGTCGCAGATCTGATTCGAGATCTCCAGGAAGAAGAAACACGACGTGGCCTTGAAAAAGACCTTGAGGCGGTTCTCAAGGTAATCGCCTGCCATGGCGCGATTCGGTCAGGGCAGGCGCTTTCTAACGAGGAGATCACTGGACTCCTCAGGGAGATGGACGGTGAGGGCTTCTTCTACACCTGCCCCCATGGAAGGCCAGCATGTCGAGAGATCGAGACCCCTCAGCTGGAAAAGATGTTCATGAGAAAATCATGAACCCGAATTGTTGATGCGATACTTCTCCAGGCGGTAACGCATGGATCGAAAATTGATATGGAGAAGTTGGGCTGCCTTTTTCTTCACCCCCTTCGTTTTTTCGAGAGCCTTAAGAATCAATGTCTTTTCCAGATTTTCCACCACCTGTTCGAGGTCGATGCCTTCCTGAGGGATGTCCAGATTGATCTCATTTCTGGTGAGGTCCCGCTGCTCGCTTATATAGGACGAAAGATTCTGTGCGGTGAGGACATGCGAACTTTCCAGGGCAACGGCTCTTTCGATCATGTTTTGGAGCTCCCGGACATTCCCTGGATAATCATAGTTCATGAGTAGCCTCATACCCTCTGGAGAGATTTGGCGGATGTCTTTTCCGAGTTCATCGGCAAAAAAACCAAGGAAATGCTGAGCCAGAAGGGGTACATCGTCCTTTCTTTCCCTTAGATTCGGGAGCCTCAGCTGGATGACGTTCAGCCGATAGAAGAGATCCTCCCGGAATTCCCCTTTCCGTACGGCCTCCTCGATGTCTTTGTTGGTGGCCGAAATGATTCGGACATCCACCCGGATTGGTTCCGTGCCTCCAACCCTCGTGAACTCGCGATCCTGTATAACCCTGAGGAGCTTTACCTGCATAGGGAGAGGGAGTTCTCCAATCTCATCGAGGAAGATCGTCCCGCCCTCGGCCGTCTCGAAGAGTCCCTTCTTGTTGGAGATGGCGCCGGTAAAGGCTCCCTTCATGTAGCCGAAAAGCTCGCTCTCCAGAAGATTCTCCGGTATGGCCCCGCAGTTCAAAACAACAAAGGGCTTCTTGCTTCTCGGGCTGTTGTAGTGAATGGCTTTTGCGACGAGCTCCTTCCCTGTACCACTTTCTGCAGAGAGCAGCACGTTCGTCTTTGTGGGAGAGACCTTCTTCACGAGCTCGAAGATCGCGCGCATCTTCTCACTCTTCCCGATAATGTTACCCCACCGGTACCGGCCCTCGACAGCCTGTCTGAGGAGCGTGTTTTCCGCCTCCAGCGACTTTTTCTCGAGCGCCTTCTGTATGGTCATTTTGATCTCTTCGATCTTGAATGGCTTGGTGATGTAATCATAAGCCCCTTGCTTCATGGCCTGAATGGCACTATCGGTCGAAGCGTATGCCGTAATCATCAAGGCAACCATATCTGGGGAGATCTCTTGGAGGCGGGCAAGGGTTTCAATGCCGTCCATTTTTGGCATACGGATATCGATGATGGCAAGATCGAAGAGTTCTTTTTCTGCGAGGGTAATAGCTTTCTTTCCATCTGCCGCAGTGTGAACCTGGTAGCCCTCCTTGGTGAGCATAATCTCCAGGAATTCCCTCATGCTCAATTCATCATCAACAACCAGTACTTTTTCCATAGTGACCCCAGTCTCGAGTCCCTGGGATTTCTCTTTCGTGGATTCTTAGATTGAGATCGCCTCAGGGAGGAGAAGGGTGAAAGTTGTCCCACTGCCGGTTTTGCTATCGACCCAGACCTCTCCTCCGTGGGTCTCGATGATTCGATGGACAATCGCCAGTCCCAGACCCGTACCAGATTCTTTTGTTGTGAAGAAAGGCTCGAAGATCTTTCCTTTATCCTGGTCGCTTATCCCTCTTCCAGTATCGGAGACAGAGACATGAATTGAGCCTTCCGTGCTCTCGACGACGACTCTGAGGTTTCCACCGCCCTGCATCTCCTGGGCGGCATTGAGGAGAAGATTCCAGAAAACCTGCCTGAGTTGATTCGCATCGCCAAGAACCCGAGCATCGTGTGAGAATTCTTTGGAGATGGAAATGTGTCCGTTGAATTGGGGCGAATTCCTCAACATTTCGAGGGTCTCATTGACCAGTTCGTTGAGCATAATCGGACCAAACTCGGTCTTTGGCGGGTGTGCGAAGAGGAGGAAATCGGTGACAAGTCGATTCAACCGTTCAGATTCCCGGAGAATGATATTCATCAGGTTGAGATTACTTCCGGAGAGTTTCATCTCCTCCTTCAACACCTGAATCGACCCCATGAGGGAGGCGAGGGGATTCCGAACCTCATGGGCGATTCCCGCGGCCATCTTTCCGATGGAAACCATCCGATCAGCCCTCTTGATCTGTTCCGCCATCTCCTTGATTTGCGTGATGTCTTGAAAGATCAGGATCGATCCAACTGGAACACCGCTGATATCCTTCAACTCAGATTTAGAAAGCCCAAGATGGATGATCCTGCCGTCGGGTCGTCGAAACGTGATCTCCTCTCTCCGGGGCACGTCTCCCAGATGGGCCGATTCGATCGGAAGCCCCGTCTTCAGATCAGACAGCAAGGTATCGAGTTCGGGCGAGGGCTGAGTGGATGGGTCGATACCGAGTATCCGGTAAGCCGTCTTGTTCATGAAGGAGATATCCCCGACCCGATCTGTCGTGATCAAACCGCTGTCGAGGCTCTGAATCACGTTCTGGTGAAAAGCCTCGAGCTTGTCATAGTCTAATTGCTTCTGTCTGAGTTGCTTTCCCTTGGTTCTGAGTTCTTCTCCGAGATGGTTGACCAGGAGGGCAACAACGGTGAAAGCCAGAAAGTAGACGAAGATCCGATAAAGGACGTCATAACTCTCATAGAGATAGGGTTCTGAGCGATTGAATGGGTGTATGATGCCATAGTATTCAAGTTCCAGGCTAACGGCGTATAAGACCGCACTGAGGGAGGCGATGACGTAGGTCCCTCGTTTTGACAAAACGAAGCTAGCGCTGAGGATGGAGAAGACATAGGCCAAAGCGAAAAGGCTATCGATTCCACCGGTGAGATAGACGAGAATCGTGATAAAGATCGTATCAAAGAAGATCTGCCCATAAGCAAACCGATAGAGGTCTTTGACCGTTCTAAGGGCCAGAACGTAGATGATCGTGAGGAAGTAGGTGAGGCCAATGACGATGTAGAGGGAGTCATTTGGGGTGATAAGGAGGCTTTTTCCCTCCGTGATCTGGCTGAGGGCCAAGGCGCCCAGAAGAAGGGTAACGATCAATACCCTTGCCGCCATCAGGACGCGAAGCCTTCGGTGGGTTGCCGTCGCCGCTTCAGCGGGATTCTCTAAGCCCATTTTCTCTCCCATGAAGGGTCTATCAGAAAGCTGAGGCCATTTGAAATATGGGAAGATACATGGCCACGACAATCGTCCCGATGGTGCCTCCCAGAAAGATCATGAGGAAGGGTTCCAGGAGGGAGGTGAGGGTGGCGACTGTAGTATCGACCTCCTCGTCGTAAAAGTCAGCGATTTTGCTGAGCATGGTGTCCAGTGACCCCGTGGATTCTCCGACGGAAATCATCTGGATGACCATGGGAGGGAAAACAGCGGACTTGTTGAGCGGTTCTGCGATGGTTTCGCCCTCACTGATACTGCTTCGGGCGTTCTGGATGGACTCCTCCACAACTCTATTGCCGGCTGTTTTCGCGACGATGTTGAGGCTGTCAAGAATCGGCACACCGCTACTTACGAGGGTGCCCAAAGTCCGGGAGAAACGGGCGATGGCGATTTTGCGAAGAAGCGGGCCGAAGACCGGGAGTTTCAGGAGAAATGAGTCGATGTTCTTCTTTCCTCCGTCGGTCTTGTAATATTTCCTGAGCACGAGAATAAAAACAATTAGGCCAGCCACGAAAACCAGCACGTACTGTTTCATCAACCTGCTCATGCCGACAATAATCTGGGTGAGCAAGGGTAGATTCTGACCAGCTCCAAGGAACAATTTTTCAAAGGTCGGAATAACAACAATCAGGAGAAGGGTAACCACGCCGATGGCAACGGCGACAATGACGCTCGGATATACGAGAGCGGACCTGACCTTTTTCTTAAGGGCAACCGCTTTCTCAATATAGTTTGATAGACGAAGGAGAATATTATCGAGAATGCCCCCCTCCTCCCCAGCCACGACGAGGTTCACATACAGTTCGGTGAAGATTTTGGGATGGCGTGCCAATGCCGCCGCAAAGGTCGATCCAGACTCGACATCTTCTTTAACCGTTCCGATGACCTCCTGAAAGGTCTTGTTCTCCTGCTGCTGGGCAAGAATATCCAGAGACTGGACGAGGGGCAGGCCAGCGTCAATCATCGTCGCCAGCTGTCGCGTAAAGACCCCGACGGCCTTCTCCGAAACTCTCTGACGTCCGAGTGAGAGTTGGAGTTTTATCTCTTTCCCTTTGGAGATAATTTTGGTGGGAATAATGTTCTGTTGGCGAAGTTGGATCCTGAGGGCACCTTCGCTTGCGGCTTCCAACTCTCCCCGCTTGATAGCTCCTCTAAGCGTTTTACCTTCCCATCTGTAAACTGTCATGGATGGCGTTCCTCCCACAGCGTGAACTGAAAATATTGAGAGACAAAAACAGCGCTCCGAGTCGACCGTAATGCAACTATCTGGCCCGGCTCTGCATGGGCCTTGCCGTTGCCGAAACGCCCGCAGAGGACAGCATCTGTCTGAACTCTTCAGGGTTGGTGCTCCGCTGCATGGCTTCGTTCAATGAAACGATTCCCCTTTCATAGACGGACAGAAGGGCCTGGTTCATGGTCTGCATGCCAAATTTGGCCTGTCCAACCTGCATTTGGGAATAGATCTGGTGTACCTTGTCTTCCCGGATGAGATTTCGAATGGCCGGGTTCGGAAACATGATCTCCATGGCCAGGCATCTCCCCCCGCCAATTTTGGGAAGGAGCTGTTGTGTCAAAACCCCTTCCAAAACAAAGGATAGTTGGGCCCGAATCTGTGGTTGTTGATGGGGGGGAAAGACATCGATGATCCGGTTTATCGTTTCCACACAGGAGTTGGTGTGGAGCGTCGCGAAGGTTAGGTGACCGGTCTCAGCAATGGTGAGGGCGGCTTGAATCGTCTCGAGGTCTCTCATTTCGCCGATCAAAATAATGTCTGGATCTTGACGAAGGACGTGTTTGAGGGCTTCGGCAAAGGTCTTCGTATCCGAGTTGACTTCCCGCTGATTGATGATGCACTTCTTGTGGGGGTGGAGATACTCGATTGGATCCTCGACGGTAATAATATGGGCGTGACGCTCGTCATTGATCCGTTGGATCATGGAGGCCAAGGTCGTGGATTTTCCTGTTCCGGTGGGACCCGTAACGAGGACCAGTCCCTTCGGTTTCTTGAGCAAATCATGGATAATGGGTGGAATACCGAGTTTTTCAAAACCCAGAATCTCATAGGGTATCGTCCGGAAAGCTCCGGCCACTGCGCCACGTTGGACATAGATATTTCCCCGGAAACGGCTCAGACCCTTGATGCCGAACGAAAAGTCTAATTCATTCTCCTCTTCAAAACGATGCCGCTGGGCATCTGTCAGGACACTGTAGCAGAGCCTCTTGGTTTCTGTCGCCGTGAGGGACTCCGCATTGAGCCTGACAAGCTCTCCGTCGATTCTGACGATCGGTGGGGAACCCGTTGTAATATGCAGGTCTGATGCTTTTTTCTCGATGAGTACCTCTAGAAGATTCTTGAGTTCGACCATGCGTCCCCCCTTTTTTCGAAGTTATGGTGCTGGACCATTTCTCTTCCCCTAGCCAAAACCCTTCACTGACGGTCATCCATTGTCGTTCGCAGGACTTCCTCGATGGTGGTCACTCCCTCTAAGATTTTTGTGACTCCTGCCATTCTCAAGGTTCTCATTCCAAGTGAGATCGCCCTCTTTTTGATGTCAAAATGGGCTGCCCTCGAGAGGATTAACTCCTTCAATTCGTCAGTGATGGGCATAACCTCATAGAGGCCAATCCTCCCTTTGTAACCGGTTTGATTACACAACTGACAGCCCTTTCCCCGGAATACCCGGAAGCCATCGATCTGGTTGGGTGGCACGCCCAAGCCGGCGAGGATTTTGGGGCTGATCTTGATCTCCTCCTTGCACTCACGGCAAATCGTTCGAACCAGTCGCTGGGCAAGGATCAGGAGGACAGAGGATGTAATGAGGAACGGTTCGACATCCATATCGATGAGTCGGCTAATCGTGCTCGGAGCATCGTTTGTATGGATCGTACTGAGAACCATATGGCCAGTGAGGGAGGCTTGGATGGCGATCTGCGCTGTCTCAAGGTCCCGAACCTCACCGACCATGACGATGTCGGGGTCCTGCCTCAGGAATGATCTCAAGGCGGAAGCAAAGGTGAGTCCAATTTCCTCATGCATTTGGACCTGGTTAATTCCCATGAAGTTATACTCGATCGGGTCTTCCGCCGTCATGATATTATCGGTCTCTCGATTGAGCTCTGCTAGAGCGGAGTAGAGCGTTGTCGTCTTGCCGCTCCCGGTCGGTCCGGTGACGAGCACCATGCCAACGGGTTTATGGAAGGCTTCTCGAAAGAGCTTCAGGGGCTGGGTCTCGAAGCCGAGTTTGGTCATGTCAAGTTGGAGAGAGGATTTGTCAAGGATTCTCAAAACCACCTTTTCACCGAAGATGGTTGGCGTGCTCGAAACACGAAAGTCCATTTCTCGGCCCTTGCCCAGGCGCAGTTTGATGCGGCCATCTTGGGGGAGACGTTTTTCCGCAATGTCGAGTTTCGACATGATCTTCAGACGGGAGATGATGGCATTCCGAATCTGGAGAGGAAGGCCCATGACCTTATGGAGGACACCATCGAGCCGGTAGCGGACGCGGAATACTCTTTCGTAGGGCTCGAAGTGAATGTCACTGGCTCCCATTTTGATGGCCCTGATGAGAATTCCGTTGACCAGTTTGATGATGGGAGCGTCGATATTTTCGCCTAGAACCTCTTCTTCCTTCCCGTCGATCACCTCGATGTTATCGACGGCCCCATGAACCAGCTTGTCGAAGTCGCTCACATCCACGGTGGATAAGGTGTCATCGAACTCATCCTCAAAGGATTCGGACTGGGTTTCCTCGAGGGTGTAGTCCCGTGAATCCAGGTGGGTCGATCCAAGGCCCGCAATCGCTCCTCCCCCTCCATAGTACTGCTTGATGGCATCGACTAAATCCCTGTCAATCGCCACGACGGGCTGCACATTGTAACCCGTAATGAACTTGATTTCATCGACAACGATGATATTGCTTGGATCTGACATGGCGACGATTAGCTTGGGGCCTATCCGCTTGATCGGCATGATGAGATGCTTTTTGGCCGTGCTCGACGGGATCAGTTTGGTAACTTTTTCGTCGATCGTGATTTTGGAGAGCTTCACAGACTCAACCCGGTAATGTTTGCTCAAGAAGGCCAGAAGCGTTTCTTCGTCGATATACTTGAGATTAATCAGGTTCGTTCCCAGGCTTCCACCTTTGGCCTTCTGGTCGGCGAGCGCTCTTTGAACCTGATCAGGAGTAACCAAATTGGCTTTGATGAGGAGTTCACCGAGTCTTTTGCTCATTTTCACGTAACCCTAAGTCTGCTGATTGAATCGGTTCTTGTATAAGCAAAATGAATGCCACAAATTGCTGGCCTGTAGCTTAAGATCAGTCGCTCTGGATCGTGTCATTTTTGCTATGGGTCTGGGCCGTGATTAGCGGTTCAAACGATCATGAAACCCACCCAACCTTGAGAGGGTGGAACATGGCTTGGGAAAGGCGAAAAGGTCGAGAAACGGACAGTGAACGGAGATTGATCAGATTCGGAAGTCTCTGGGTGCTAGTTCAAACCAGGTATCCTGATGACAAAGACACTCCCCTTTCCCAAATCGCTTCTGGCGGATATATTTCCCCCGTGTGCCTCTGCGATCCACTTGCAGATGCTGAGTCCCAGGCCAGATCCACCTTCTTGTCGCGACCGGGCCTTATCGACTCTGTAAAACCGATCAAAAATGTGAGGGAGGGCTTCCTGAGGAATGCCGATTCCCTGGTCTGTCACTGTGATGACGGCAAATCCATCCGTTTTGTCCAGTGCGATATCGATGCGCCCCCCTGGGAGAGAGTACTTGATCCCATTTTCGATCAGGTTAAGCATCATGGACTTCAGCCGCAGAGGATCCGCCAGGATGTGAACCTGCTGATTGTCGTGAAAATGTATATCGATCGATTTTGGCGTCGCGAGCAGCTGGGCTTGCACTTGAATCTCAGAGAGGAATTCGGACAGATCGACAGTGCTCTTGGTAAGCGGGACTTCCCCAGTATCGGCTCGGGAGAGTAGCAGGAGGTCGTCTACGACCCTTGTCATGTTATTGATCTCTTCGAGATTACTCCTCAAGATTGTCCGGTACTCATCGTCCGTTCGGGCCCTCCGTAAGGCGACTTCGATCTCTCCCTTGAGAACAGTGAGTGGTGTCTTGAGCTCATGAGATGCATCTGCACTAAACTGCCGAGTCTTTCTGAATGACTCATCCAGACGGGAAATCATCTCGTTGAAGGTTTCGGCAAGGCGCCCAATTTCATCTTTGGTCTTTTTGATTCGGATTCTCTTGTTAAGATTGTGGGACGTGATCGCCCGCGCCGTATTCGCGACATCATCGACCGGTCTCAGAGCCCGATTTGCCAGGAAATGTCCCCCGACACTGGCGACTGCCAGGAGCGAGGGAATCGTGATCGACAGAATCAGAAGAAGCGTTTTGAGGGCCTTTTCCACATCTTCCAGGGAACTGGCGACCTGAACGATGTTGGTGATCCGGGGCCCCTCTACGATCGGGACCGTGACGATTCGAATTGGCCAAGCAGCGATCGTGCGGTTCGTCTCGAAAGTCAACCTCCCTTGCGCGGCATTTCGTGACGCCTGGCGGGAGATGGGAAGCTGAAATCTTCCCAGACTGCCTGACTTTAGGCCAATTCGGCCTTTCGCGTCGAGCACCTGGATAAACTTCCCTGTGGGCCGTTCGCCGGTTGCCTCCTCAATGAGTTTATCCAGATTTCGTCCGTATTTGGCAAAAGGGCTGGAATATGATGCGGCAATAAAGTCCGCAATGCTCTTTATTTTCGAATCCATGTCCTGGTGTAGACTCTGGGATAGGATGAGGTAGAGAAAAGTGCTGAAAGAGCAGAGAATGAGGGCCAGAATAGCGACGTACCATAGCGTGAGACGGAAGCGGATGCTTTGAAAGTACATGGTACTCCTCATCTTTTCTGGTTCTAGGCTTTCATCACGTAACCCACACCGCGAATGGTATGGACCAGTTTGAGGTCGTAGTCGCGATCGATTTTCTTCCGGAGAAAATTCACATAGACGTCAATGATGTTCGTATCGGTGTCGAAATGGTAATCCCACACATGCTCGGATATCATGGTCCGAGTGAGAACCCTGTTTGGATTCCGCATGAAATACTCGAGAAGGGCGTATTCTTTGGCCGTTAAATCGATCTTCTTCCCGGCTCTCGTCACCTCGCGGGTGGGAAGCGAAAGCGTGAGGTCCGCAATCTCAAGGACAGAGTCCTTTACTTCTCTTTCCCGGCGTAGCAGGGCACGAATCCTTGCCAGTAATTCGCTGAAGGCGAAGGGTTTTGTCAGATAATCGTCGCATCCCGCATCGAGGCCTTTAACGATATGCTCGACAGAATCTTTGGCTGTCAGCATGAGGATGGGAACGGGATTGTGATTTTCCCGGATGCTCCTCAGCACCGTCATGCCGTCGATTTTTGGTAGCATGATGTCGAGGAGAACAAGGTCATAGTCATACACCTCGACCATGTCGAGGGCCTCCTCGCCATCATAGGCGACATCGACGGCGTAATGCTCTTCCTCCAGGCCTTTTCTGAGGAATCTGGCTACCTTCTTTTCATCTTCGACGACCAGTAGCCGCATAGGTCGAATCGCCAACTGCTCCGTTGAAAAGTTATCAGACAATTATAACGGGTCCCCCCAAAAAAGCAAGAGGCAAGCCGTTGAGAAGTTCCCCCATTTTTGAGGGAGCCCCTTGACTCTGAGCGATCCTGCCGGCGGCGGGGTGGGGTTCCCGGAAAGACCGGAGACTGAGGGTTAGGTGGCAAGTGACCAATGACAAATGACAAAGGCTTGGGAGCGAAGAGATAGTCGGTTCCCACGTGAGAACCCCGAAATAATCAAAGGAATCTTCAATCTGTGAGACATGTGCTGCGGGAAATGGGAGAACTCCTCGGATGCCTCAATCTTGACAGCATATATGTGCTTTGCTAGAATTTTTTCCAATTTTCTTGCAGGCTTTCGTCCTACAACAAACCCGTTTGACAAGGTAGCCGATTTGGGGGGAATTCGTTGGTCCTATTTGTTTCCCATTCTGACGATGCTGGAGGAGGCTCGCGTGATCAGGGTTGCCGGAATTCAGATGTCGGGTGGTCGGATTAAGGAGAGAAACATCGAGAGGGCGGTTAAGCTGGTAAGCCTTGCGGCAGAGAGAGGAGCCAAAATCATCTGCCTCCCGGAACTGTTTCATACCCACTGGTTTCCGAGAGATATCGACAGGGATTCCTTTCGCCTTGCTGAGCCGTTCGACGGGCCCACGACTGCAAGCATGCAGCCATTAGCGCGGGAGAAGGAAGTCGTCCTGATCTGTCCGATCTTCGAAAAAGAAGATGAAGACACATTCTATAATTCCGCCGTAGTGATTGATTCTGGGGGCGAGATTCTTGGCGTTTATCGGAAGGTTCATATTCCGCAGATTCCTCTTTGGGAAGAGAAGTCCTACTTCGCGCCTGGCAATGGGGGATTTCCAGTCTTCTCGACTTCCTATGCAGAGATTGGCGTCCAGATCTGCTGGGATAACTTCTTCCCGGAGGGAACTCGGTGTCTCGCCTTAAAGGGTGCGCAGATCATCTTGGCGCCGACGGCGGCGGCATTTGCCTCTCAACATCGTTGGCAGACGATGATCTCCGCGAATGCAATGGCCAACGGCGTGTTTGTTTTGAGGGTTAACCGTGTGGGAAGTGAGGAGAAACAGGATTTCTATGGAAAGAGCTTCTGCGTTGGGCCAGAAGGCGAACTTCTGGGAAGTCCCAGCGGCATCAAGGAGGGTATTCTGTTTGCTGATGTTGACCTCCGTGAAATCGAGAGGTATCGGAAAGAGTATCCTCTCCTCGGTGACCGACGACCGAAGATTTATAAGGATATTTCCCGCCAAAGTTCTTCAAATCCTCCGATTTCGGAAGATACCGTTGACCTGGAATAGGCTGTGGGCGTTTACTATCTGAGTTTGGCGGCTGGGGGAGGGATTTCGTCTGGGGAGAAACAATCAAGTCTGGGATTGATTTGCTGGAATTCTTCGCGCTGGATTCGGAGAGCCTGACAGGGAGAAGGACGCGGGCTGAGAATGAAAGAGATCCTGGAGAGTATCCTGACAACGGCTGTTGAGAGAGCCCTGGAGGGGAGAGGAGTCCACGGGGGGCGGATACCTTCGGTTATATTGGAGATTCCAAAAGTTCGTGGTCACGGAGACTATGCCACCAATATCGCTATGGTACTCGCTTCTCGAGCAAGCGCGAACCCCAGGAATATGGCTGAGGCGATTGTGGGGAAAATCAGGGATTCTGAAGGGATCATCGATCGCGTGGAGATTGCAGGCCCTGGTTTCATCAACCTTTTCATTCAGAAGGCGGCATGGATCCCTTTGCTCGGACAGATTGAGCGGCAGGGGCCGAAGTATGGCACGAGGGAGGTCGGGCATGGCGAGCGAGTTCAAGTGGAATTTGTTAGCGCCAACCCCACCGGCCCCCTTCACGTTGGTCACGGCCGCGGAGCAGTCACGGGAGACGTTCTCGCTCGTCTCTTGAGAATGGTGGGATATAGGGTTTCGAAGGAATATTATATTAACGACGTGGGGAGTCAAATCGAAACTCTCGGTAAATCGGTTTGGGCTCGGTACCGGCAAATCCTGGGGGAGGACCTGCATTTCCCCGACGGTTGGTATCAGGGGGATTACATCATCGATATTGCTAAACAGGTTCAGCAAAAGAAGGGAAGGGCCCTTCTCACGTGGGGGGAGACCGATGCCATCGCATTTTGCCGTTCCTTTGCAGTCCCGTGGATTCTGGATGGGATTCGGAGCGACTTGGAGGCGTTTGGGGTGCGATTTCAGAATTGGTTCAGCGAGGAAAGACTATATGCCAAAGATTTGGTGACCCGGACGATCGAGGCTCTGCGGCGGAGGAATTTTGTCTACGAGCGCGACGGTGCCACCTGGTTCCTGAGCACCCGCTATGGTGACGAAAAGGACCGTGTCCTGATCAAAGCGGATGGGGTGACAACATATTTCGCCTCTGACATTGCCTATCACCGGGAAAAGTATCGAAGGGGATTCGATAGGGTCATCAACATTTGGGGAGCCGATCATCACGGCTATATCCCGAGGATGAAGGCCGCCGTCCAAGCGCTGGGCAGAAGTTCGGAAGACCTGAAGATCGTTCTCGTTCGGTTAGTCAATCTGTTGATTGACGGGAAACCGTTGGCGATGTCAACCCGGGCAGGTCAGTTTACGACCTTGCGGGAAGTCCTCGATGAGGTCGGAAGAGATGCATCGCGTTTCTTCTTCCTCATGAGGCGACCGGACAGCTCCTTGGACTTTGATCTAGGACTCGCCAAAAAAAAGGAGAGTGAAAACCCGGTCTATTATGTGCAGTACGCCCATGCGAGAATAGCAAGTGTCTTCAGGGAAGCCCTCAGGCGGAGCGTACCGATCCCTTCGTTTGAGGAAATCGAGCCGCGACGGTTCACACTCCCAGAAGAGATCGATCTCATAAGGGCCCTTTCGATGTTCCCCGACATCGTCGAAGGGAGCGCCCTTTCTCTTGAACCTCATCGAATCTGCTTTTACGCGCAAGAACTCGCAGGCCTCTTTCACGGATACTACAATCTGGGAAATAAAAATCGGTCTCACAGAATCATCTGTGATGATCGGGAAACAACAAAAGCAAGACTCTTTTTGGCGAAGACTACCCGGATCGTTCTCGAAAACAGCCTGAAACTCCTAGGCGTGTCGGCTCCGAGTCGGATGTAGGAGAGCCACGGGTCGCGATGAAGGATTTGAAGGGCTACCGAAATGGAGAGGAGAGAAAACCGAGATCTTCGGGCTGGTTCATCCTTGTGGTGTCGCACACGGTGATCTTTGTTGTTGGTCTATGGTTGGGTGTCTGGACGGGTGGACGCGTTGCCCAAGTCTCATCGCCCGAGAGCGCCACTTCGCGAGGAGCACCGTTGGAACAGGGCAGGACCTCGGAATTGATGTCTGATCGAGGGAGCGGACTGCCTCACGAGGCCTCCGGAAATGATGAGACAGGAGAAACGACGGCAACTTCGTCTGATGAGCCGGGGGAGTTGCCTGAGTTCACCTACCATGAGTCACTTCGGAAAGAGGGAGCGCCTGGCAGAGAAATACCGATCAAAGACAAGGAGACAGATAAAACCGAATCCTCCAGAGGGGGCAGTGTTGCCGTCGGTCCAGTCCGAGCGCCACCTGAGTCGAAAGGGGGCAAGGCGGCCTCCCGAGGGTACTTCGTTCAGGTCTCCTCCTTTCGAGAAGAAGAGAGAGCAAAAGCCTTTGCGGAGCACCTGAAGAAGCGGGGCTACCCTGCTGAGGTGGTCTCAAAAGTCATTATGAACAAGGGGATTTGGTACAGGGTTCGTATGGGTCCCTACGGAAACGAAACAGAGGCGAACCAAAAGGCGGCAGAGATCAAGGAAAGTGAGAAGGTATCCCCGTTTGTCATCCCTGCCGGGGACGGGGAAAGCCGCTGAGATCGAGTCTTTTCCTATTCGAAAAACGAAATGGAGAGGTGAAGCGCTACCATGGTGAAAAAAGTCAAGAGAAAAAAGAGTCAGGTGAGGGAATGGACAGAGGCAATTCTTTTCGCCCTTCTCATCGCCTTGTTCATTCGGACCTTCATTGTCCAGGCCTTTAAGATTCCCTCCAGCTCAATGGTGCCAAGCCTCGAGGTGGGAGATCATATCTTGGTTTGGAAGTTCATCTATGGGATAAAGATACCGCTGGTCGACGGTAAGTTATTCGCCAGAAGTCCTGACCGGGGGGATATCATTGTTTTTGTCTACCCAAGAGATAAAAATAAAGACTTCATCAAGCGGGTCATCGCATTACCGAGCGAAAAAGTCCAAATCGTTGGTCGGAAAATTTTCATTAACGATAGACCCATAGAAGATCCCTGGGGCTACTATTCGAAAAGCCATGTAGAAACGAAGTCCTTGAGGGATAATTATGGCCCCAAAATTGTTCCGTTGGATTCTCTTTTTGTCATGGGGGACAACCGCGATAACAGCCAGGACAGCCGATATTGGGGATTTGTGGACATCAACGCCGTGAAGGGCGAGGCTTTTATCATCTATTTCTCCTGGGATAAAACCTCACGTAGCCTGCTCAAAAAGATTCGCTGGGCCCGGCTCGGTCACCTCATCCGATAGATACGGCGGCTCGTGCCAGGACCATGCCGGCCGGACAGGGATCTCAAGTCTGCAGGATTCACACGTCTTTCGGATTGATGGACAAGCACTCCCAACAAATTGAAAATCTTTATTGTGAGTTTCGACCGTGTGGCTCCCACCCGCTCAAAGCCAGCCCTGCGCGGAGGCCCCCAAAGGCCGTCGCCGAAGCCTTGCCTGCAGTTAGCCTTCCATTCTCCTCCGGTATGGCCGTTTTGTGAGGATCTGCCGGGCGCAAGTCATGTCTTTCTTTATCTGTTCGATCAAAGAGGCTGAGGTCTCAAAGACCCTTTCTTCCCGAATTCTCTGGATGAAAGCCACTTGAACCTCTTTTCCGTAGATGTTCCGGTTGAAGTCAAAAATGTGGACTTCGACTGAAAATCGACTCCCTCTAAAGGTTGGATTCATCCCGACGTTCGCCACGCCCGGGTAGGGTTTGTTCTCAATGAAGATCTCGACCGCATAGACACCATTCTTGGGATAGAGCTCGTTGAGGATTTCGACGTTGGCCGTTGGCACGCCGAGGAGTCTTCCACGGGCCGTACCCCAGATGACCTTGCCCAAAACCACGTAATGGCGTCCAAGTAGCGTTGCAGCTCCGGCCATCTCTCCCTCTTGGATGAGCTTTCGAATGACCGAGCTACTGACGATTTGGTTTTTTATTCGGAGGGGACCAACAACCTGGACCTGGAAACCAAACTCCCCGCCAAACGCCTTGAGGTCCTCCACGCCCCCCTCTCTTCCCTGACCAAAAGCGTAGTTGTCGCCCACGATGATGGTGTGGACGCCTATTCGATCAACGAGCACCGATTTCACGAACTCTCTCGCCGAAATCGCCGAGAATTCCCTTGTAAACTCGGCACAGATCACCACATCAATTCCCGACCTTTCAATGAACAGGATCTTCTTTTTAAGGGGGGTGATGAGAGGGGGACACTGATCGGCCTGGAGTACCTTGAGTGGGTGAGGCTCGAAGGTCAACACCATCGATTCCCCCTCCACACCTTTTGCCACTTGTTTGACCTGGTCAAAAATGAGTTGGTGCCCTAGGTGAACCCCATCGAAGTTCCCGAGGGCTGCCACGGGGTTTCGGAAGGACCGGTTAATCCTATCAATTCCGAATATGATCTCCATTGTCATCTCGGTCATATCGCTCAGGAACGACGCGGGTCGCTCCAAAATCCGAAGATGCACCTCAAAAATAAGGAGTCTCCCCATTCTTGGAGGAGCCTGCTATCCTTGAACGATCCCGCCCGTGGCGGGGTGGGGTTCTCAGAAAGACTGGAGACTGGCGACCGGGGACTGAAGAGTAGAGACCGGAGATTAGAGACAAGAGACGAGAGACAAGAGACTGGAGACGAGCGACTGAGGGCTAAAGGCGAAATGCCAAATGACCACTGATCAACGACCAATGACAAATGACAGGAAGGAGTACGTCTCCTTGAACCTTTCACCTTCTTCCTTTGCCCTGCGAGAGCAGAAGCTGCGAACCTCGATTGGGTCACCGCGCGCGCTTGGGAGTCAGGAGACGGAAGGCGCCCACTTGAGAACTCGGAAATATTATAAGAAATCTGCAACTTGTGAGACATGGCTTTCGCGAAATGGGAAAACTCCTTTCAAAAACAGATTGACAAGGCCGTCCTCATCGTAATAAGGTGCTCGTGAGTGTCGGTTTGCTGAGTTTGCGGAAGCTGGAAAGGCGTTCAGGGGATATGGGACCCTCGTAGATTCATACGTTCCGCAGGACTCGAAGCCTGGCCGTGAGATACGATGAGATCCGCAGTTATTGACGAAAGAAGGAAGCACTCTCGAATTTCTGCTGGCTTCCACGTCGCCTTCTACCTAGACGACGATATTGTGACGACGACGACCGAAGACATCAGCTTTGGTGGGATGAGAATCCTCGCACCGCGCCCGATGTCTCACCCGGGGTTCCTGGATTTTGTTATTACGTTCAAGGGAGAGCCGATCGAAACCAAGGGCCGTGTCGTCTATGTGACAAGAGACAAAGAACACGCGGGCATTCAATTCAAGCAAGCACTTCACGATGGGCCAGGCACCTCTCCTGAGTCTCTAAGGTCGGTTGGTTTTGACCCCGGCTACATCAGCGAAAAAATCCAAATGTAATTCAGTACCTCCTGCCGTTTATTCTCCTCTCTCTATTTCCATGAAGATCTTGCCACGGCTAAAGAGCCGAACCTCTCCCGTGGATTCAGAGATGACCACAGCAATCGCCCTCGTTACATTCGTTATTCCCGCGGCAGCTCGATGACGGCTTCCGAGCCCCTTGGGAATCTCGATGGTCTCTCCGGAGGCATCCAGATGCCTTCCTGCAGCCAGTATCACGCCATCGTTCCGAATGACAAAGGCGCCATCGATTGATGAGAACTCCTTGATCGTGTTCCTGAGTTTGGGGTCAAGGATGTGCCTTTCTTCTTCCGGGTATCCTTTGAAAGGGTTGATGACCATTTGATGGGAGAACCTGAGAACCTCCTCCTCGTCGCCAAGAACGAAGATGGCGCCAACAGGTTTCCCCTCCCTTCCCTCGGTCGCAAGTTCCAAGGCTGACGTGAGGAGGGCATCGAATACCTCCGGCTTGACGACCTCGGACACAACCGGAAGATTGGAGGTGGAAATCATTTCGAGTTCTTTTCCAAGGTCGAGGACGATCAGGGTATCGAGGAACGGAGATCTGGGAGTTGCCGAAAGGCAGACGATTTTGTCCCCCTCTTTGATTAGGCCAGCGGATACGGCTCGAATGATGGCGACCTTAATTTGGTTGAGGCGACCGAGTTCGATCTGAGGCACCATGAGCATCTTCTCGATATATTGATTCGCCTCTCCATACGTCATTTCGTCCCTGGCAAAAGCGATGAGTTCAGTCCTGGCATCCTGAACCATCCTCAAGAAGCTCTCGTAATCCTGGATGGCATCCGCGTGAATCAGGATCGCCTTAGCGTCGGACTTCTTCGCAATCGTGCAGGCGGCCTCTAGCATCATTCGATTGTCCTCCACCATTCTCGCACCCTTCTTTTTGCGAGTTGGAGAGAGGCCTCTTTTCTTTGCTGTCATCGTTTCACCGAACCGTCATCCTTGAGTCAACCATGATGACTCGATCAACAAAATATATTGGCTGGTCGACAGAGAGTCAAGAAGAACCGCGACTCCGCAGGTTGCGAAGAAGTCTGATTCCAACCCATACAACCATTTGGCGGTCCCCTCGGCCCTGTGCTATAATCTCGTCGTCTTGCTCTGCTGACTCTCTCGATATCTGAAAAAGGAGTCATCATGGGTTTCACCTGTGGCATTGTTGGCCTTCCCAACGTGGGCAAGTCGACGATATTCAATGCCTTAACTGCTGCCGGGGCCGAGGTGGCGAATTACCCTTTCTGTACGATCGAACCGAACATTGGCGTGGTAAACGTTCCTGATGAAAGACTCGCCATTCTTGCCAATATGACAAAACCGAAGAAAGTGACGCCAACGGTCTTACAGTTCCTTGACATTGCAGGACTCGTGAAAAATGCAAGCAAAGGAGAGGGACTGGGCAACCAGTTCCTTGGACACATCCGAAATGTAGACGCCATCGCTCACGTTGTACGGTGCTTCGATGGTGAGAATGTAACCCACCTCAATGGTACAGTCGATCCGGAGAGAGATGTTGACGTTGTCAACACCGAACTCGTTCTGGCTGATCTCGAGACGCTCGAAAAGAGAATGGCAAAGACCGAGAGACTCGTTAAGACTGGAAGCAAAGAGATGGCGGAGGCAATGGACGTCTATCGGAGCATCCAGGAGGCACTGAACCAGGGCAAAATGGCCCGGGTCCTGAAGTTTGAGACAAAGGCATTAAGCATATCCCAGGAACTCAGCCTCCTAACGGCAAAGCCCTCATTCTATGTCGCTAATGTTGAAGAGAAAGACTTGGATACGGGTCGGAACTATCTCGCAGCGCTAGAGGGCAAAGCCCAACAGGAGGGAGTTCCTGTCGTCGCGATTTGTGGAGAGATCGAGGCAGAGATTGCCCAACTGCCCGAATCCGAGAGGGAAGCCTTTAAGAAGGATTTTGGCATCGAAGAGTCCGGCCTCGAGAGACTGATTCGTGTCGGTTACGAGATACTGAATCTCATCACATTTTTTACGACGGTCAGTTCCGAGCTGAGAGCATGGACGGTATCCAAGGGTACAGCCGCTCCCTCGGCTGCCGGCAAGGTTCATTCGGACATGGAGCGCGGATTCATTCGGGCAGAGGTGGTTTCCTACGAGAATCTGCTGGCCTGCGGTTCCGAGCACGCCGCTCGAGAAAAGGGCCTTCTTCGAGTCGAGGGTCGCGACTATATTGTTCAGGACGGTGATGTGATTCATTTTCGGTTCAATGTCTAGCGAGTCGTCTCGAGAAATGCCCCTTTTTGCTCGTCGGGGGCATTAAGCGGTCGGAGAAGAAAACCAACTTCGTGTCGCTTTGTTTCGTTGGATATGACCGAGCGCGTTGATCTCTTTTCTCCCTTTTATTTGGATCGCGAGAATCGGTGATGAGAAGATGCTGAGCGAGGAGAAAGTCAAGAATCTGCCAGCTCGTCCCGGTGTCTACCTGATGAGAGATCGGGGTGGGAAAATCCTTTATGTTGGAAAGGCAAAGAGCCTGAACCATCGGATTCGCTCGTATTTCAGTCGATCGGAAGACTCTAGATTCCTCGTACGGTTCTTTGTCTCCAAAATCGAGGATATCGAATGCATCGTTACAAATACGGAGAAAGAGGCGCTCATCCTCGAAAACAATCTCATCAAGAAATTTAAGCCGCGGTACAACATCAAATTGAAGGATGACAAAACCTTCTTCAACTTGAGGTTGGATGTTCAAAACCCCTTTCCACGATTGACCCTCGTGAGAAGGGTTCGGAACGATGGCGCCCGCTACTTTGGGCCCTTCTCCTCCAGTCGGGCAGTCAAGGAAACAATCAACTTCATCGAGAAGTACTTCCAGTTGCGCAAATGTACTGACAGTAATTTCAAGAACAGGAGGCGCCCGTGTCTCTATTACCAGATGGGCCAGTGCCAGGGTGCGTGCGTGGGGCTTGTCGATGAAAGGCGTTACCGGGAAAGCGTAAATGAGGTGATTCTCTTTCTCGAGGGGAAGAAGCGCCAGCTTATCGACATCCTGCGTCGTCGAATGGAAAAAGCGTCTCAAAACCTATTTTTTGAAGAGAGTGCACGTCTTCGGGATCAGATCCAGTCCATCGAGAAAACCATCGAGAAACAGAAGATTGTCTCCTTCAAATCCGTGGACCAGGACGTCATTGCGCTATACCGCGAAGGGACACTCGTCGAGATTCAGGTCATGTTTGTCCGTCAGGGTCATGTCATGGAGGGCCAGTCTTTTTCCCTGTCGTCGCAGGAGCTTCTCGATGGAGAGGTCCTCTCATCCTTCGTGAAACAGTTCTACGCGCAGGGTAGACTCATTCCTCAAGAGATCATTCTCCCGTTGGACGTTGAAGACCGTCATGCGATTGTTGAATGGCTGGTTGAAGCACGGGGTGGGAAGGTGAGCATCAAAACTCCAAAACGAGGATCTTCCCTCGAACTCTTGAGGATGGTCGAGAAAAATGCCGAAATCTCTTTCAAAGGGAAGCAGACACGCGAGAAGAATCTGGAGCTCACCCTTGAGGAACTCAGAAAAAGGCTGCGTCTGAGTCGGGTTCCCCGACGGATCGAGTGTTTTGATATCTCCAACATCCTGGGAAGCGCCGCCACCGGCTCTATGGTCGTCTTCCAGGATGGACAGCCAGACAAGTCACAGTATCGCCGCTTCAAGATCAAATCCCTTTCGCAGCCTGATGATTATGGAATGATGTACGAGGTTCTCATGCGCCGTTATTCCAGGGCGGCACGTGGCGATGGATTACCAGACCTCATTATGGTCGATGGAGGCAAGGGGCACTTGCAAGTAGTCCTGGAGGTTTTTAAGGATCTCAATATGAAACCAGGTGATGTCATCGCCTTGGCAAAACCCCGGCGCCGGGAGGGTCGCCTCAAAGGGGAGGAGAGATCGAGAGAGAAGGTCTACATCCCGCGAATTAAGGACCCCGTCCACATGCCAAAGCACTCGACGGCCACCTTCCTGGTCCAGAGAATTCGGGACGAATCCCATCGGTTTGCCATCTCCTACCACAAGAAGCTGAGGAGAAAGAGAGACCTTCGCTCTCTTCTCGATGACGTTCCAGGAGTCGGGAAGATCCGAAAACAACGACTTCTCAGGTACTTCAGGACACTGAGAGAAATCGAAAGTGCCTCGCTCGAGGAACTCCAGGCGGCGACAGGAATCGACAAGTCAACTGCCGAGAAGGTTCACCGGTTTTTCCAGAAGTCAGAAGGCAGAAGGCAGTAGACGGAGCGCACCTGAAATACGCGCCGAACAGTCCAATCAATCCTTCACTTGTGAAACGTCAACGTGTTTTTTCCATTGCTCCCAATGAACAGAGAGACACAGAGGCCGAGGCAAAAGTCGTTGTTCGTGGTTCGTTGTATCAAGATTAGGATTTACGAACCCACCGCTATTCAAATAACCGGCCCAGTAAATTTCATTTCCAATCGAATGACGTGAATTGGTGTTTACAACTGACGACTGACAACCGACAACTGACATTTTGATAGAAGATTTCTGAGTAGCGAAGCGCGCCCTTTTCCGTTTTCATCAGACAAAAGTCGAGAAAAGGGATTTGGGCAACAGGCCGTTGAACGGTGATTTCCTCACCTCCACGATTCACGAATCTTGAGGGTTCGTGTGTAATCTCGTGTCGTATCTCAGGCATAGATTGCTTGATTTACCCGATCACACGGTGTTCTGAGGATCGACATCTTGGATCCGAAATTCGAATATCCCGCCCGAGGCGGGAAACAAATCCGAATATCAAATGACCAAAATGCCAGAGATGTTTAGGGAATGGGGAAGTTTGAATTTTGGTATTGTTTCGGATTTAGAATCTCGTGCTTCGAATTTCAAGCCCTGACATCTCAATACGGGCGATCAGTTTTGGTGTGATTTTCATAAACTCATTTCGGGACGCGATGCTGGGTTAGATCTTCTCGAACAGCGCCATCTGGGATTCTTCTGAACTGATGGGGATTGGGACGGGATAGCCTCCCGTGAAGCAGGCATAGCAGAAACCCCCATGGTTCTCTCCCACAGACTGTTTGAGTCCGTCTTGACTGAGATATCCAAGCGAGTTGGTCGTCAGATACGCGCAAACCTCTTCCACCGTGTGGGTTGCTGCGATCAACTCATTTCTTGAGGGGGTATCGATCCCGTAAAAACAGGGATGGGTGATGGGAGGGGAACTGATTCTTGCGTGAATTTCACTCGCTCCAGCGTTTCTTATCATTTTGACGATCTTTCGACCTGTCGTCGCCCGAACAATCGAGTCGTCAACCAGAATCACCTTTTTGCCTTTGATAACGTCTTTGACCGGGTTGAGTTTGATCTTGACCCCGAAATGCCGGATAGAGTGCTCCGGCTCGATGAAGGTTCGACCGATGTAGTGGTTACGAATTAGCCCCAATTCCAGTGGGATTTCCGACTCCAGGGCATAACCGATTGTCGCGGGAAAGCCGGAATCGGGAATCGGGACGACGACATCCGCTTCGACCGGATGCTCCCTCGCCAATTGCTTCCCAAGCGCCAGTCTAATGGAGTAAACACTCCGATCGAAAATGATGGAATCAGGTCTGGCAAAATAGATGAATTCGAATACGCACGGAGAAATCGTGGTTTTTTCGAAGGGCCGTATTGACCGGAGCCCCTTATCGTCGATTACCAGAACCTCGCCTGGTTCTATTTCCCGCACGTAGTTGGCACCGATCAGATCGAAAGCGCAGGTTTCAGAGGCAATCACGTAGGCGCCGTTCAACTTTCCGAGCGCCAGAGGTCTGAACCCGTTGGGGTCTCGAACGGCGATGATTTCATCTTCGCTCAGAAATAGCAGGCTGTAGGCGCCCTTGACCTGGTGAAGGGCCGCGACCACGCAATCCACGAGCGATCTTTCACGAGACTGAGCGATAAGGTGGACCATGACCTCCGTATCCATGGTCGATTGAAAAATGGATCCATAGGCCTCGAGTTCATCGCGAATTCTCTTGGCGTTGGTCAGGTTGCCGTTATGGGCGAGCGCAAGGGTGCCCCGAGAATATTCGACGACAAAGGGTTGCGCATTCTTGATATGGCTGGCACCAGCCGTTGAGTAACGAACGTGGCCGATCGCCCTGTTGCCGGGCAGTTTATTCATAATCTCTCGCGTAAAGACCTCAGAGACAAGTCCCATGCCGATGTGGGAGTGAAGCGTCGAACCGTCTGATGAAACGATTCCCGCACTCTCTTGGCCACGATGCTGAAGTGAATAGAGCCCCAGGTAGGTGAGGTTGGCGGCCTCAGAATGGCCGAACATACCGAATATACCACAATTCTCCACAAGTCCCATCAAATTATCTCCACGACGGATACTCCAACAGCCTATATGAAAGTCTACCCTTCTGGAGGATCTTTTTCCACACCTGTGATCGGCTCTGGACGCTTCCCATTTCTACGATTCCGTTCATTCACGCTTTTTCCCCCTCCAAATGCCGGGGGAGAACCCGAGGCACCATAACCCTGCGGATGAGAAGCGTGCCAGGTCCAGGCTGTCTCGATGATCTTGGCGAGGCTGGAGTAATGAACATTCCATCCGAGATCCCGTTTTATTCGATCGGGACTCGCCACCAGAATAGCCGGATCGCCGGACCGCCGCTCCGCCAAGATCTCAGGGATCTCTTTTCCTGTGACGCTTCTGGCCACGCGGATGGCGTCCAAAACAGAGAAGCCCTCCCCATTCCCGAGATTGTATGTGCTGCTCCTCGATTCACCCTCGAGGGCTTCCAATGCCAGGATGTGGGCATCGGCCAGATCCTCGACATGAACATAATCGCGAATACAAGTCCCATCGGGCGTCGGATAGTCAGTTCCATAGACCTCGACGGCCTCTTTTTGTCCCAGTGCGGTCTTCAAAACAATGGGAATCAAATGGGTCTCACGTCTATGGTCCTCCCCAATGGTTCCACGGCTGTCGGCTCCCGCTGCATTGAAGTATCGAAGCGTCGTATAACGTAGCCCATACGACCTTTCGCATCGTCTCAGAATCCTTTCAAAGTAGAGTTTCGTCTCTCCATAAACATTTGTTGGATGGGTGGGGGCGTCCTCGGCGATAGGTAGATCTTGCGGCTCGCCATAGACGGCAGCTGAAGAGGAGAATACCAAAGTCTTAACGCCGACCTTGACCATGGCCTCGAGAAGATTCAGACCGTTCGCGATGTTGTTTTGGAAATATTTTAGAGGGAGTTCTTCTGACTCTCCGACAAGGCAATAGGCTGCCATGTGGATCACGGATTTGATTCCAAAGTGCCGGAGCGTTTGATAGATCTTTTTCCGGTCGGCGAGATCGCCGAAGACAAATTCGGCTTCCGTGACGGCTTCACGATGTCCTTCCTCGAGGTTGTCATAGACAACGGGGTCGTGACCCTTCCGAGTCAGGGCCCTCACAATGAAGCTTCCGACGTAGCCAGCGCCTCCCGTAACGAGGATTCGAGACATATGGCGTTCTCTGATCTGTATGGTCCAATATAATCGGCTATACCCGGGGTGTCAACTTCCCCGAGTGTGGGGTCTCGGTCATACCGTGCATCATCTACCCGAGCCCATAGTGTCCTCAAAACCGACATCCTACACCCGAAATTCGAATATCCCGCCCGAGGCGGGAAACAAATCCGAATATCAAATGACCAAAATCGACTCGGTTGAGTCTTCGACCGCAACTCAGGCCGAGGGGGCTCGCTGTAAGCCTAAGTATCTTTAAAAATTGGAGAATTTGAATCTTGATACTTTCTCGGATTTCAAATTCTGACATCTGAATATGTGCGATCCGTTTTGGCGTGAATTTCATAAATCACTTTCGGGAGGTGATACCAGATCCATGTGGATATGCCCGACTTGGGGTTGATTGTTGAAAAAGTGCCAACATTGTGTTAAAAAGTTCTGGTGAAATAAGGGCAAAACCGTGAAAATTTTCTGAAAGCGTGCAGGGTCTATCTTTATCATGAAAGTCTGATGGCTTATTTTTTGCTAGGGAGACGGAAAAACGCTTCTTTTTCTCGTTGCAGCCGGTTTCTTCAGACCTAGCGAGTTGGATGCGACCCGAGCATTCAATCCGAGTGCAAGAGGAATAGCGACTGTTCGAAGGATCCTCGCCTGCGCAGGTTCTTCCCTTTGACCTTGCGAAAGGAGACAAAAATATGTCGAGAGAACTTTTGATCGCTGATCCTAATGTCATGGCGCAGGAGGAATTTGAGAGCATTTTCGAAGGGACAGACTCCCAACTCATATTTGCGGAGAACGGCGAAGATGCCCTTCTCAAGATCAAGCTCTATAAGCCAGATCTCGTCATTGCTGATGTGACGATGCCGAATAAGGATGGCTTCGAACTCTGTAAGATCCTCAAAGAGAACTCGGAACTCAAGAACATTCCCTTTGTGCTTCTGGCCGGGATATTTGAGGATATCGAGAAATCAGACCGAGAGAAGGTGGGCGCCGATGGGGTGATTACAAAGCCCCTAAAACCGGAACAGATCCTGCCACTCGTGGAGGATCTTCTCAAAACCAAACCCATCCCGCTCGAAGTCGAAGAGATGGCAGAATCCGGTACTGAGGAATCTCTCGCTGAACAGGTTCCGACGAGCGAAGAAGAGATTCCCTCAGTTGAAGGCCTCGAAGAGGTTGAATTAGCTGCTGCAGAGGGAATCGATGCAGTCCAGCCGCAAGGCCGGGGTGACGAAGAGGAGATTATCGAACTCACAGACGTGGTCGAAGAAGAATCTCCTGCAGCCCCTCCTGGCGGCGATAGGCTCGATGACCTCTCTTTGGAAGAGGTGAGCACGGGCCAGGAGGATCTTCCCGAGGAGGCGGCATTAGACGAAAAAGCCCTTGAAGATATCAATCTTGATGAATCCGTTGGGGAGCTGGAGTTGGAGGAAGTCGAACTGGAAGGAGAGGGCGGTCCAGAAGGGGAAGGTGAAAAGGCCGAAGAAGCTGAGACGGATCTCCTAGAAGATCTGGAACTTGAGGCTTCAGACCAAGGCCCCGGGGTTGAGGAAGAGGCGGGAAAAGAAGATGAGGATACGCTCCTAGAGTTGGAGGAAGTCGAACTGGAAGGAGAGGGCGGTCCAGAAGGGGGAGACGAAAAGACTGAAGAAGTCCAGGCAGAACTCCTCGAGGATTTAGAATTAGAAGCCTCTGAGACCGATCACTTAACTTTGGAGGAAGAAGCGGAGCCCTCCGATGAAGCGACGAGGGCCGAGCTTGACGAGGAGATCGATCGGCGCATTGACTCGGCTTTGGAAGAGGAGCAAAAGCAAGAGGAGGACACTCTGCTGGAGTTAGAAACTGAGGATCTGGAAAAAGCTGCTTCTCCTGAGGCAAGAGAGGAGACTGGGGCGCCGATAGAAGGGATTGGACCCGCTGAAACTCCAGAAATCCTCGAGGACCGAGGGGAGCCGATCGAGGATGAAGAAGAAACCATCCTCGAATTAGTCGAGACCGAGGGCCCAGAGGAACAGCAAGAGGAAAAGGAATGGCCTGAAGAAGGCCCCATTGAGAAACCGGAAGAAGCCGAAGGGATCGAAGAGGCACAGTCGTTGAAGGCTGAGATCTCCACGGAATCCCCTCAAGAACCAGAAGAATCACCGAGTGAAACGATTGAGGCGGTCTCAGATGATCTTGAGGCGCTCTCCATGGAGGGTTTGGAAGAGCTCGGGGAAACGGTCGAGGAGCTTGAGGAGCTGCCTTTAGAAGAGGAACTCGAGGGACTCCCTGGGGGGAAAATCCGGGAACTTGAAGAAGCGGAGGGGGCCGAAGGCGAGTCTATTGAGGAAGGTGGAGAACCCGGGAAACCGGCAGAGGCTCCTTTCGAGGAGGAATCGCAGATCGAGCAAGGCCCTACCACCGAACCCATCGAGGAAGCTGGCGATGAGGTTTTGGAGGAATTGAGGGAGGTGCTGCCGGAAGGGGGGCTCGAGGAAGGTGAGGGGATTTTCGAAGAGTCGATCGACGAGCGTGCTGAGGGCCCGGAGGAGGCCGTTCCTCACCCGAGTGAGTTGATCACGGAGGAAGCGGTGTCCGAGGAGGAGATCACCGCATTTCAGCAGCGGCTTTCGAGCGATCAGGACGTCTCCGAATCCCCATCGAGAATGGCTGCCGGAAGGTCGGATGATCAGATTGAGTCTATGGTTCGACGCGCGGTGGAGCAGGCTCTGAAGGATATTTCTGAGAACGTGATTCCTGAGCTCAGCAAGAGCCTGGTTGAGATAGTGTCTGAACGGATTGAGAGAGTCATACAAGAGGTGGTACCAGAACTCGCAGAGGGAGCCATCAAAAAGGAGATTGAAAGACTCCAAAAGGGAAGTTGAATCCATTCCGCTGTCGAGACACAGCGGCAATGGCCTCATGGAAGGTTTTTGATCACCACCGGGCTCGCCCGCGTTTAACGAAATCCTCTGATCCTTGCCCAGAAACTCCCCGCTAAGGGCTTGACGACATCAAGTTTTCATTGCATCGGCAAAATATCGCCCCCCCGCTTCGGTCTTTCCTCCATGACCGTTTCCGAGTTCCCAAGTGGGAAATTCCTGGCCCCTTCCCGCCGTAAAGACGGACTTTCCCTATATTTCTGAATGCTCGCACAGCAGATCCACCCAAAAAGCCGGGAAAGCTCAGCTCATTTTTGGTTGACATGAATAGCCAATTCTGTTTAACACTTTCCTCAAATCATACTCGGGACTCTCGGAGAGGCGGATTCACCGCTTGATAAGTGGAGACGGCATCACTGATGACTCGGTCGCCGGCTAAAGCCTGATAACCGCAATAGGAAGGGTCATTCATGATGAAGGACAAATCTGACTGGAAAAAAGCCTATGAGTTTAAAGGTGTGGAGGAGCGATGGTACCGTTACTGGATGCGCCGGAAGCTTTTTCACGCCGATGAAAACTCCTCCGCTGCTCCATACTCGATCGTCATTCCTCCTCCCAATGTGACGGGCTCCCTTCACATGGGGCATGCCCTCAACAACACCCTCCAGGACATTCTGATTCGCTTTCGTAGGATGCAGGGCAGGAACGCGCTGTGGTTGCCCGGGATGGACCACGCAGGAATTGCCACCCAAAACGTGGTGGAAAAACAACTGGCAAAGGAAGGGGTGGATCGGCATGCTTTGGGAAGAGAGAGGTTCGTGGAAAGAGTATGGAAGTGGAAGGAGGAGTATGGAGGGCTCATTATTGGCCAGTTGAAACGACTAGGGGCCTCTTGTGACTGGAGCAGACAGCGATTTACCATGGACCAGGGGCTTTCCGATGCGGTCAAGGAGGTTTTCGTCCGTCTGTACGAAGACGGTTTGATCTACAGAGACAAGTACATCATCAATTGGTGTCCTCGTTGTCAGACCGCCCTTTCGGATCTCGAAGTCGAACATGAGGAAATTCCTGCAAAACTCTACCACCTTCGCTATCCTTTCAGGGAGCCTGAGGGGGGGATCGTGGTCGTGACGACACGGCCTGAAACCGTGATGGGAGACACGGCTGTGGCGGTAAACCCGAAGGACAAAAGATATCAGAAGTTCATCGGCAAAGAGGTGATCCTTCCGGTTGTGGAGCGTCCGATTCCCATTATTACCGACGACTTTGTAGACCCGGAATTTGGGTCGGGAGCCCTCAAGATTACACCAGCCCACGACCCGCATGACTTCGAAATTGGCCTAACCCATAACCTCGAACTCGTCAGAGTCATCGACGGCAATGGAAGAATGAACCCAGAAGCGGGTCGGTACGACGGCATGGATCGATTTGAGTGCCGAACGAAGATTGTGGAGGATTTCAAGGATGAAGGGGTTCTTCTCAAGACGGAAGATTATCATCACAGCGTCGGGCACTGCCACCGTTGCAAGACTATCGTCGAACCGATGGTTTCCACCCAATGGTTTGTCCGGGTTAAACCTCTGGCTGAGAAGGCGCTCGAGGCCGTTCGGCATGGGAGAACTCGGATTATCCCGAGGATGTGGGAGAAGACGTATTTCGAGTGGATGGAGAACATCAGGGACTGGTGCATTTCGCGGCAGATCTGGTGGGGCCATCGAATCCCTGCCTGGTACTGTGACGAGTGCGGGGAGATTATTGTTTCAAAGGAAACCCCGAAATCGTGCCATCGCTGCCGAACCGATCGTCTAACACCGGAGACCGACGTACTCGACACCTGGTTCAGTTCAGCCCTCTGGCCATTTTCAACGCTCGGGTGGCCTGAAAAAACAAAACAACTCGAGGTCTTTTATCCGACATCAACTCTGGTCACGGGATTCGACATCCTCTTCTTCTGGGTAGCCCGGATGATGATGATGGGCTTGAGGTTCATGGGAGACGTTCCATTCAGCGAGGTGTACATACACGCTCTGGTTCGTGATTTCAGGGGACAAAAAATGAGCAAATCCAAGGGAAACGTGATCGACCCCCTGGTGATGATGGAGAAGTATGGCACGGATGCCTTCCGATTCACCCTCGCGGCGCTTGCGGCCCAGGGAAGGGATATCATCCTCTCAGAGGAGAGAATCGAGGGGTATCGACACTTCGCAAATAAGATTTGGAATGCCTCTCGATTCTGTCTGATGAATCTCGAGGAATGGCGGCCGCCCGGGGAGCGAATAGAACCCGCGAGTCTGCCGGACCGGTGGATTCTGGACCGTCTCAACGAGGTTACCCGGAAGGAAACGGAATATCTCGAGGATTATCGGTTCAATGACGCAGCTCAGAGCATCTACCAGTTTGTCTGGCATGAGTTCTGTGACTGGTATCTCGAGATGATCAAACCGACTCTGTATGGGAAGGGAGAGGGGGCTGAGGCAGAGGTCACCCGATCGGTTTTGTCTCATGTTCTGGGAACGATTCTCAGACTTCTCCACCCCTTCATGCCTTTCATCACGGAGGAGATCTGGCAGCGAATACCGTGGTCAGATGGGAGCATTATGGTTACTGAATTCCCAAAGGTTGGCGAGGGGCTAAAAGCCCCCTCAGCCGTCGAGGAGATGAGTTGGGTGAAGAGCGCTGTCTCCGCGATCCGCAACGTCAGAGGCGAACTCTCTATTGTTCCCTCTAAGAAGTTACGGGCCATTGTGATCCCGGATAAGGCTGCAGGACTGGGTTTTTTGGAGCGGAACCGTCACCTGATTGAGACTCTGGCTCGGATCAGCGAGTTGGAGATCACCCTCGACAGAACCCCTCCCAGAAGAGCGCTCACGGCGGTTGGGGAAATGCTCGAAGTCTTCATACCGATTGACGAGGAGCGTTTCGTCGAGGAGAGGGAGAGACTGGAAAAGGAAATCCAGAGAATTGAGAAGGACTTGCAACTCGTCAGGGGTAAACTCTCGAACGATGCATTTCTCCAACGGGCTCCCCGTGGGGTGGTGAAAAAGGAAAGGAGGAAACATAAAGAGCTGGAAAGAATAAAGGAACGACTCGAAGAGGGCCTCCGGAGACTCGAGCGTATCGGATAAATCAGGAGGCGATATCGGGAGATCCCTACTTCCTCAGAAAGAACCTCTGGGAGGGTCAGGTGGAGGGGGAGTTGATCTTTATCGATGAGCTGTCCAAAAGGCTGGAGACCGGAGCACCTGCAAAAGGGGAGACGGGGATTGAGAGCTCTCGCTTTGACAGGCTTTTTGAGCGATATCAACCCAATCGTCTGACCGGATCCGAACAACTTGAATTGCTGCGGGGGGTTCATGATGTCCTCGGTCAAGAAATAAACAAGCTCGAGTTCGTGGAGAATTGCTTCTCCGATCTGATCACCAAAGTTGGCCAGGCCCATAGTCTTCAGGAGATTAGGAACCTCCATTGTGATCTTACCGCTCTCGCCATTCGGATTTTTCAGGAAACCGGATCCGTTAGAAATCTTCAGGAAAAATGCACCTCTTTTAGACAAGAGATCACCCGCCGCCTCATCACCTTGGTTGAACGGCAGATGTCGGAAGAGGCATATGGAACGCCTCCGTCATCCTTCGTCTGGATTAACATGGGGGCCGACGGACGCAGGGAACAGACAATTTTGACCGATCAAGACGGCCTTTTGGTCTACGAGCATGTCCCCCGCTCTCAGCAGCGGTTTGAAGCCAAAGCTCACAAGAGACTCATTCGCCGAGACATCCGTGAAAGGCCGCTCCACGAGTCGCGAATTGATCTGGTGGATAGCTATTTCGAGATCTTCTCGAGGAAAATGGTTAATTGCCTCCATGAGATCGGCATCAAAAAATGCATGGGCGGTGTGATGCCGACAAACGAGAAATGGAGGGATTCTTTTCAAGACTGGGTTGATCGGTTAAAGATGAAGATCAAATACGGGTCCGGAACGATTACGCTTCTGGACATTATTCTTCTCATGGATGCCCGCGTCGTTGCTGGAGAAATGGCTCTGGGAGGACGCTTTATCGATACGCTCAAGAATCTCCTGAAGAAGAGTCCCTCTATTCTGGCAGAAGTTGCTAAATCAGCCGTATTGATGCCGGTCGCTCTCGGTTTTCTGAGGCGATTCAGGACGGAGCGTTCAGGTCACCATAAGGGAGGGTTTAACCTGAAGCTGAAGGGATGGGCGCCAGTGGTCCTCACACTTCGCGCACTGGCCATGAAATACGGTGTAAAGGAGACCAATACATTCGACCGCATTCGGGCCCTCGAGGGAATGGATCTCCTATCTCCCGCGATCGCGAGAGATCTTGAAGAGGCCTATGGCGTTCTCTTGACAATTCATGTTCGAAACCAGATCGAATCGATCCGCCTCCGAAAGAATTTCAACAATTTTTTCAACCCCACAAAGCTGTCAGAGCGAGAACGGGCAGAACTGAGGGATTCCCTCATTCGAGTCGAATTGGTTCAAAAACTGGCGCATAATGTATTCTTCCCTGGGAGATTTGGCATATGAAGGTTCATGATTTCATGAACAAAAACGTGATTGTCTGTAATCCGAACGAAAAGATCACGGCCATACTCAATAAGCTCAGGCTCTTTCGTATCAGTGGGATGCCTGTGAGTGAAGGCAAGGTGATCAGAGGGATCATTTCGGAAAAAGATATTCTCGCGAAGATTCAGGGGATGACTGACGGAGGCTCAATAAGTCTGGATGATGCTTTGAAGCGCACCGATCTCGTTGTTGCCGATGTGATGACACGTGATGTTGTCTCGGTTGGCCCCGCCGAGAATATCGATACGGTCGTGAATCTCATGATGAAAAGAAAGATCAACCGAATTCCCGTCGTTGTGGACGGGAAGATTGTTGGTATTGTCACCCGGGGAGATATCATCCGTGCGCTGGCAGAGCTGGCCTAGGCTTATACGAAGATGAAAAAAATGAGGAAGGGGAGTTATGAAAGAGACGAAAATATCAAAAGATGATGTACGATACGTGGCCAGATTGGCTCGGTTGGACCTGCCTGAAGAGGAGATGGAGAGGTTCACCGTTCAACTCAATACGATCCTCTCCTATATGGACAAATTGAATGAGCTTGATACCTCCAATGTCGAGCCTATATCTCATGTGATCGATGTCTATAACGTTTTTAGGGGAGATACGGTCGCGGAGTCATTCCCTCAGGATGTCGCCCTGATGAATGCCCCGGAAGCACAGAGAGGTTTTTTCAAAGTACCTAAAATTATTGAAGAATAGAATACTGGGAATGCGATGGAACTCCACTGGTTAACGATCCATCAACTCTCCGATATGCTCATGAGGAAGAAGGTGTCGTCTCTTGAGGTGACCCAGGCTTTCATCGAGCGCATCGAAAAGATCGAAGATCCAATCCATGCCTACTTGACCGTCATGAAGGAGGAAGCCCTTCAACAGGCGAAGCGGGCCGATGAAATCATTGCGAAAGGAAAAGACTCTTCCGAGCTGGTGGGTATCCCTCTGGCGATCAAAGACATCCTCTGTATGCAAGGGGCGAGAACGACTTGTGGGTCGAGAATCCTCGCGAATTATTTCCCCGCCTACGATGCAACGGTCATTCAAAGACTAAGAGGTCAGGAAACGGTTTTTCTTGGAAAGACTAATATGGACGAGTTTGCCATGGGATCTTCCACTGAAAACTCTTATTTCGGGCCAACCAGAAACCCGTGGGACTTGGATCGGGTGGCCGGGGGATCGAGCGGCGGTTCAGCGGCAGCCGTGGCAGCAGGTGAGTGCACGGGGGCCCTCGGGTCGGACACTGGAGGCTCCATTCGCCAGCCAGCGGCGCTTTGCGGAATTGTCGGGCTCAAACCAACCTACGGTCGGGTCTCTCGATACGGTCTGGTGGCCTTCGCGTCCTCCCTCGACCAGATCGGCCCCATCACCCGGGATGTGGAAGACTGTGCCATCTTGATGAACGCGATTTGCGGATTGGATCCCCGAGATTCTACTTCGGTGGATGTTGAGGTCCCAGACTTCAAACAGGCCTTGATCAGAGATGTCAAGGGGATGCGAGTTGGTATTCCCAAAGAGTATTTCATCGAGGGCATGGAGGCCGACGTCGAGAAAACAGTCCAGAACAGTATTGGGCTGTTTGAAAAATGGGGGGCCAAGTGTCGGGAGATTTCTCTTCCTCACACCGATTACGCCCTCGCGGCCTACTACATCATCTGTACGGCAGAGGCGAGCTCTAACCTGGCCAGATACGACGGCATCAGGTATGGATACAGGGCGGCTGATTACAAAGGGGTCGTTGACATGTATCGAAAAACCCGCACTGAGGGGTTCGGCGCGGAGGTCAAGCGAAGAATCATGCTCGGAACGTATGCGCTTTCTGCCGGCTACTATGAAGCCTACTATAAGAAGGCCACTCAGGTGCGGAGGCTCGTGAAAGAGGATTTCGAAAAGGCTTTCGAGGATACCGATGTTATTCTCACACCGACCTCCCCAACACCTGCATTTCGGATTGGAGAGAAGACAGACGATCCTCTGCAAATGTATCTGATGGATGTTTTCACGATTCCGGTCAACATGGCAGGAATTCCAGGCATTTCAATTCCCTGTGGTTTCAATCGGCTCGGCCTTCCGATCGGTTTGCAGTTTCTTGGACGACACTTCGATGAAGCCACGATCATTCGTGCCGCTTACACATTTGAGCAGAACACGGATTTTCATCTCGAAAAGCCGCCGATTGACGAGGTTCGTGCTGTCTAGAAATACATAGTATGATACCACGTGGTCAACAGGGTCAGGAAAATCCACCCTCGTGATCAGAATTCACAATTACCCTAGCGCCACAGAGAACGCCGAGACATGTTTTTTCGTTTGCCGCTAGACGACGGCAAACGAAAGGCATCACCCCGACGTGTAGGGACGATGAATACGTCGGGAATGCCTCCTTGTTTTTGCCCATCGCAAGCTCCTGAGGGGCAAAAAAGGGAGAATGCTCTGTGCCCTTTGCCTCTCAGCGGTGAATAGTTGGATTCTTATTCTTGGGAGGAGATTATGACTGTTGAG